>JAPLMH010000111.1 GCA_026387135.1 Candidatus Omnitrophota bacterium
TATCGCTGATCCCGTGCCGCAAGCCGCTTCGGTCGTGGGCGTAACGCAATTAGTACCCGTTCGTAACTTTGGAAAAACCGGATTGAGTTTTCCTGTTTTGGGCATAGGTACTGTCTGGTTTGGACGACAATGGCCGCCGGATGATAGTTCTTATGCTTATCCGGAATTCGATGAGGTAAGAAATTACTTGGACGGTGTATTCGCAGATCTAGGTAATAATAGCAGGGCTATAATGATAGATACCGCTGCCGCTTATGGCTCAACCGAAGAGGTCATAGGAAAATATTTCAGAGAAAGGCCTGATCTATTTTCAAAGGCCTTTATTGCGACAAAATGGGGTGAAGAATACGATACATCTACCGGTAAATCGGACATAGACCATTCTAAAGAACGCCTGATAGCCTCAACTAAAAGAAGCTTGGAACGTTTGGGAAAGATGGACTTACTATACATCCATGGGGCAACTCTAGAAGTTCTAAGTAATGGAGAAGTAATGGAAGAGATGCGCCGCATGAAGGACGTGCATTATGGAGGTTTAAGTCTAATAGGCGCCTCGATTTCGAGAGAAGATGTACTAGAAGGGTCGGTCAGGGAAAATCTGATAGAAGGGCTGGATGTTATACAGATGCCGGGATCGGTCTTTCTGAATAGACCGGATCTGGTAAATGCGATATATGAAAAAGGTATCGCGATAGTTATCAATTCGCCGATCAGGAAAGGTGACAAAAGAACGCCGGGAGCTATTTATGCTGATTTGCTAGGGCATAGAGAATTATCTGTGATATTGACTGGCACAAGGCATCATTTAAGAGATAATATAGAATATTGTCTGCCTGCGCCGCAAGCCGCGTCGGCTGCCGCCGCAGAAGACGAGAAGCTAAAAGGCAAGGGATCACCGGCTGACCTTTTGGAGCTGATAAAGGATACCCCTGAGTTGATGCAGAAGGCGCTGGATTGGAAGGGTCTGGGTGGTATAACAGAACAAGATATCGCCAAAGTAAGGCCTTACAGCGGGAGAACCATTCGAAGAGAGCTGAAGACATTGGATAATCTAAGAATACTCGTGCAGGCAAGCCGTACCGGTAATTACAGGTTCGATCGTAAAATGTTAGGGCCGGATATTGATCACACGAAGACGTTGATCAACGCAATTAACGATATCCGATATATGGCAGGAAAGCAAGGCGACGAAAGACCTATGCACCGCGGCGCCATAGATCCGTCAAAGATGGGTACTGTAAAAGCATTGGTCAAGATGGCGGTATTTAAAGAGCTCAATAATGGCTATCTTCCCGCACACGAAAAAGATAAGATCCTGTGGCATATTATCGAACGCGGCGTTATACCGCGCGAACAGGGCGACACTATAGTTACTCAGATCAATAAAGCGTTCAGGGATAACGACCTTCCTGAAAGGATCTGGATACTGGACGAGAATAAAAATACCTCGGAAGCAATAGCCGAGATACGCGCAAAATTCCCCAACTCCATAATAGACGTCGCTTTGGCGAGCAAAGATAGCATAAACAAAATGCCGGATGACGATCAGGTAAAGATGCTCGTCTTCCGCGGATGCCATGATTTCGTGCAGCTGGAAGGCGTGATAGCCGCGTTAAGAGCCTTGCATTCACAGGATGCCCTTGCGAGATTGAGGCATATATACCTGATAATGACAGATCATATTTTTGCCGGAGAACTTCCGTCCGCATCGGATAGTATCAAAGAATTCGCGCGCAAATTCGCATTTGATCTGCCACCCGCAGAAAATGCGCCTATAAACGACATACCGGAACTGAACAAGCGCCTCCTAGCGCTCCTCACCGCGGCGTAATCTAAGCCAAATTGTATTGACCCCGTCCAGGCTTTATAATACAATAATTGTCTCTTAATGAGGATAATTATGATAATGATGAAGCCGATCACTTCGATTGCAGCAAAATTTGGAATACCAAGGAAGAATCTTGAGCTTTTTGGGTATTTTAAGGCTAAAATATCGCTCGATATCCTCAAAAAACCGGGCTCCCGCAAGGGAAAGTATATAGTTGTCACCGGTATTACGCCAACGCACTTAGGCGAGGGTAAGACGGTTACGACTATAGGCCTATCGATGGCCTTAAACAAGCTGGGGAAGAGAGCGGTCGCCTGCATCAGGCAGCCATCCATAGGACCGTTCTTCGGGGTAAAGGGCGGTGGAGTCGGCGGTGGCAAGTCATTGGTTCTGCCGGAAGAAGATATAAACCTGCACCTGACGGGAGATATCCACGCCGTCAGCCAGGCGCATAACCTTTGCGCGTCATTCATAGATAACCACCTTTACAGGGGCAACGCTTTAAATATCGATGTCGAACGCATCTATTGGCGCAGAGTTGTAGACGTTAATGACCGCGCTTTGAGGCGAGTCGTGATAAGTAGAGGCGGCGCCGATCAGGGAGTCGAGAGAGAGACTGGCTTCGACATCACTGCGGCAAGCGAGCTTATGGCGATATTGGCTCTATCTGAATCGATCCCTGACTTAAGAAGACGGATATCAAAGATCATAGTCGCGCTTACTAAGGACGGCAAGCCCGTGACCTGTGAAGACTTGAAGGTTGCCGGATCTATGGCGCTATTATTGCGCGATGCGATAAAACCGAATCTCGTACAGACTAGTGAAGGTACGCCATGCATAATTCACACAGGGCCATTCGCGAATATCACTCATGGCAATAGTTCGGTCATCGCAGACAGGGTCGGTCTAAAGCTTGCCGATTTCGTCATCACCGAATCAGGGTTCGGAGCGGATTGCGGATTGGAGAAATTTGTAGATATTAAATGCAGACAAAGCGGCTTGAAACCCGACGCTGTCGTCCTGGTAGCATCTATAAGAGCGCTAAAAATCCATTCAGGCCTATTCAAGATGACCGTAGGAAAGCCGCTAGATAAAGAGATCGAACGTGAAAATTTAAAGGCGGTGGAGCTCGGTTCATCGAATCTTAAGAAGCAGATAGAGAATTCGATTATTTACGGTGTGCCTTGTGTGGTGGCGATCAATAGATTTAAAACTGATACCGATAAAGAAATCGCGCTTGTCAAAAAGATCGCGCTTAAAGCGGGTGCTTTATTCTGCGTCGAGAGCGAGGTATTCGCAGAAGGTTCCAAGGGCGGTATCGATCTCGGCAAGGCCGTTATAGAGGCGGCAAAGACAAAGAGCTCTTTCAAGTTCTTATATTCGCCGGCATCATCGATAACAGAGAAGATGGAAAGAATAGCTAAAGCGATATATGGCGCCAAGGCGGTCAGCTATGAGCCGCTCGCACAGGCTAATGTGGAGATATACGAGAAGCTTGGACTGGGTGGGCTACCGATCTGTGTGGCGAAGACTCATCTATCGCTCTCGCACGATCCGGCGCTAAAGGGGGAACCGAAAGATTTTGTGTTGCCGGTGCGGGAGATAAGGCCATCGGTTGGCGCGGGATTCTTATATGCGTTATGCGGAAAGATACTTACAATGCCTAGTCTGCCGTCCCATCCAGTAGGTGAGTGTATCGATGTGGACGCTAAAGGGAGAACGAAGCTATGTACGTTAAAGAGAGCATCGAAAATTATCTGAACGATCTGGCGGCGCGGAAACCCGCTCCCGGCGGGGGAAGCGCAGCGGCGTTGAACGCTGCGATCGGCGCAGGGCTTTTATCGATGGTGGCCGTCTATACCGATGGCGCAGAGGCGGTGCTGAAAAAGACCGAAGAAGCCAGGAAGAGGTTGCAGGCATTGATCGATGCGGATATCGAGGCATACGGTAAATTGTCAAATGCAATTAAAGAATGCAAAGATCCGGCAAAGCTGGAAGCCGCTTATAAAGACGCAGCAAGGCCGCCTTATGAAGTTTGTGTAATATCCGCTGAATGTCTTAAGTCATGCGAAGAGCTGGCCGATCGCGGCAACAAGAATCTTATTACGGATGTGGCGATCGCCGCGATATGTCTTGAAGGCGCTTTCTTTGCGGCCAAATACAATGTCTACATAAATTTGAAGTACATCAAGGATATGAATTTCATAGGTGAAATGCATAAGGTGCTCCAGCCTTTAGAAGAAGAGCTGCCGTGCGTCAAAGAAGAGATCCTGGAAAAGTGTGAAGAGGTGATAAGATGAGCGCCAAGCTACTAGAAGGAAAGGTTATAGCGGAGAGCCTGAAGGCCAAGATAAAAACCGAAGTCGAAGGTTTGAAGTCGAAGACCGGACGCGTTCCGAAACTGGTAGCGCTCCAGATAGGCGAGAATGCATCGTCGGCCGTTTATGTGAAAGCTCAGAAAAGGAGCGCCGATTCACTCGGCATTGAGTACGAATTAAAGGTCGCACCCGGCACCATTTCCCAGGCCGGGGCCGAGAATATGATAAAGAATATGAACATGGATGACAGTATTACGGCTGTCATATTACAGCTTCCCGTGCCGAAGGAGATAGACGCGAAGAGGCTGATAGGCGCGATATCTCCATCGAAAGATGCCGAGGGCATGCACCCTGAAAATCTCGGTAAGATAATATCGGGCCAATATAAGATAGGGCCATGCACAGCAATGGCGGTGATGGAGCTGTTGGAATCTACAGGGGTAAATTTATACGGAAAAGAAGCGGTCGTGGTAGGCCATTCAGAGATAGCCGGTAAGCCGCTAGCCCTGATGCTCTTAAATAAATTCGTGACCACTACAGTATGCCATATTGCAACGGGTGAGCGCGGCGTATTGCCCGAGCACGTAAAACGTGCCGAGATCCTTATAACGGCTGTCGGCAAAGCGGGGATAATAAAAGGCGATTGGATAAAAGAGAAGGCTATAGTTATAGATGTGGGCATAAATAAGGTAGGCGAAAAAATAGTCGGAGATGTAGAATTCGACAGTGCTTCACAAAAGGCCTCATACATTACGCCTGTTCCGGGTGGGGTAGGGCCTTTGACCACTACTATATTGATGCGTAATACTCTGGAACTGTTTAAGGCGGGATCAAAATGAGTTTTTGCGAAAGGATCAGATCCGGGAAATTTGTAGTAACGACCGAGATGGGGCCTCCGAAGGGTGTCGACGTCAAAGAGCTATTGGAAGACGCCGACCTTATTAAAGGCAAAGTTGATGCGGTAAACATCACGGACCTGCAGAGCTCCATATTAAAACTCGGCTCTCTTGCCGTATGTTACCTGTTAAAGCAGAAGGGTATAGAGCCGATAATGCAGATGACCTGCCGCGACAGGAATAGACTTGCTCTTCAATCGGATCTATTATCCGCTGCGGTACTTGGAATAGAGAACGTGCTCGTTCTCACCGGCGATTACCCGACCGCTGGCGATCATCCTGAAGCGAAGCCGGTCTTTGACCTGGGCTCGATCGAGCTCCTGGATGTAATCAAAGGATTGCAGGCGGGTAAGGACATGAAAGGCAATCCTCTGAAGGGCGCCCCGAAATTCTGTGTTGGTGCCGTGGTAAATCCCGGCGCCGATCCTTTAGAGCCTGAGATCATCAAGATGGAGAAGAAGATAGAAGCGGGGGCGGTATTCTTCCAGACGCAGGCGGTATATGATATTGAACTATTCAAAAGATTTTTGGACGCGTCAAAACATCTGAAGGCTACGATACTTGCCGGCATAGTCTTATTAAAGTCGGCCGGAATGGCCAGGTATATGAACGATAATATTGCCGGTGTATTTGTTCCGGAACATCTGATCAAAGAGATGGAAGGCGCAAGTGTAAAGAGCGCCAAATCAGTAGAGATAGCGGCGCGGTTGATCAAGGAACTGAAGCCATTGTGCCAAGGCGTGCATATAATGCCGATAGGATGGGATAAGAAGGTCCCCCAGGTGTTGGAAGCGGCGGGATTATAAAGGGGAGAGATGATGTCAAAAGTTGCGTCAGAAGTTACAGTAAAAACGGTCGCGGGCTTAATGGTAAGCGGCGCTAAGAAGCTATACGCCGAGGCCGAAGATTTTTTAAATAAAGCAATAAAGGAAAAAGGCCCAAGTGCGCACGTGGGTTTCCCTGAGACTGCATTCTATCTTCCTTTGGCCAACGCTCTTTTAGGATTAGAGACGAAGACGTTATCGGATGCGAAGAAGATATTATCTACCGCCAAGACATTATTAGCCGACGTACCTGCTTTGAAAGACGCTTTAAATTCCGGAGTTGCCGGCATACTCGCAGAAGAATTGATATGTGCCTTACGGTATCTTTACGGCAAAGAGCCGCAAGAGGGCTGTCCCGGATTCCTACCCGATACATTACTGAGAAGCCTCGGTATTCAGCTTGTGGATGGAAGGATATCGGGTATTGCGGTGATATTGGGTAAGGCAAAAGATGATAAGTCAGCTGTCGATATCGTCAGAGACTTGCAGAAGCGCAACATCCTGACGCTCGTAGGCGGTAATGTCGACGGCGTAAGCATAATAGACCAGCTAAAAGACGGCGGCCTGAATATGGGGCTGGAATCTTATGTGGTTCCTTTTGGCCGCGATACGACCTCGATAGTATACGTGCTTAACTTTGCGATAAGGGCGGCTTTGACATTTGGTGGAATAAAAGCCGGCAATACTAAGGCCTGCGTCGATTATGTG
>JAPLMH010000115.1 GCA_026387135.1 Candidatus Omnitrophota bacterium
CTCCGGAGTGATAAAGTGCCTCGAACCGTCTATATGAGAGGAGAACTCCGCCCCTTCCTCGCTAAGTTTTCGCAGCTTCGCCAGGCTGAAGACCTGATAACCGCCCGAGTCCGTAAGTATCGGCCCCTGCCAACCCATGAATTTATGCAGGCCGCCCGCTTTTTTTATTATCTCGAGCCCGGGCCTTAAGTTCAAATGGTAGGCATTGCCCAGAATTATTTCGGCACCGCACTCCAGGAGCTCGTTGTTCGACATGGCCTTCACCGTGCCTTGAGTGCCCACCGGCATGAATATCGGCGTATTCACCTTCCCGTGCGCCGTCTCAAGGATCCCGAGCCTTGCTTTTGAACTTTTATCTTTATGTATAAGTTTGAACATACAAATCCTTTTAGATAATAAACATCGAATCGCCATAGCTGAAGAATCTGTATCTCTCCTCTATGGCCCGGCGGTACGCCTCAAATATAAGATCCTTTCCCGCGAACGCGCTGACCAACAGCATGAGCGTCGATTTCGGAAGATGAAAATTGGTAATAAGACTATCTATGATCTTAAATTTAAATCCGGGATATATGAAGAGGTCATTATCCCCTTCTGCCTTGCCTTTTAGAGCCCAATACTCGAGGCTTCTTGCGGATGTCGTGCCAACTGCAAAAATTTTTCCGCCGTCACTCTTCACCCTCGTGACCGCATCTATAGTTTCTGAGGGGATATTAAAATATTCTTTGTGCATTTTATGACTCTCTACATCATCTGTCTTAATAGGAGCAAAAGTGCCATAATTTGTATGCAGAGTCACATACGCCAACCGCACACCTCTATCCGCTAAGCCCTTCAACGTCTCTTTCGTAAAATGGAGCCCCGCTGTCGGGCTCGCCGTAGCGCCATCCTTGGATGCATATACGGTCTGATATGAGCCGCTGTCATCCGGCTCGTCAGGCCTGTCAATATAAGGAGGCAAAGGCATGTGGCCTGACTCAAGTATCTCGTCAATTGGCCGATTGAACTTAACAAATCTTCCTACTTCCCCCCTGCCCAGGACTTCGGCCTCGGCGCCGGATTCCAGGGTTACCTTTTCGCCTTCCTTAAGCCTACCTGAAGGCCTCACCAGCGCCTCGTAAGTCGGATCCTTCTTTCCCAATAGGAACAACTCGACTTTGCCTCCGGTCTTACGTCTGCCGAAAAGCCGCGCAGGGATCACTCTTGTATCGTTGAGGACTAAAAGGTCCCCCTTATTGAAATATCCCGTTATATCCTTAAAAGCTTTATTTGATATCGATCGATCTTTACGATCGAGCACCATAAGCCTGCACTTATCTCGTTCTTTAAGAGGATATTTTGCGATCAACTCTTTCGGCAGGTCGTAATTGAACTCTGATAGCTTCATTAGGGTCTACAACTTATCGGCGATCTTGTCGATCGTCGTGATCTCGGCTCCGGGATAATATATCTTCAGTATCTCTTCGGCCTTCTTGCCGTGCCCGGCCATGCCATTGGCGCCCCACTGGCACATACCCACGCCGTGCCCCCAGCCTATGCCGTTTAAGGTCAGCTTCTCCTTGCTTATGGACGGTTCAAAATTGGTGCTTCGGACATCATTGGGGCCCATCATCCTGCGAAAATCTTTCCCCGTAAGCATACAGGAAACGTCAGAACCGTCCTTGACCTCCAACTTATCCACTCTCCCGGACTTATTTCTTTCAATTACGGTAACGGATACGATCTTTCCTAATTTGTAACCGTTATCGCCAAGTTTCTTTTCGATATCCGAGAGCGGAATATTCTTAGCCCATTTATAATGCGGCGAATCCTTGCAAAAACCGCACTCCGACCCTTTGAGGGGCTCGATATCTATATTCCAAAGATTGGCCGCATCTTCCGTTACGCCGCCGCACGTGGCGTGATAATACGTCGGGAATATATCGCCTTTATAAGTCAGGACCTTGCCGAGCGTCAGCCTCACCGCTCTCGTAGTAGCCCATCTTTCCGAAGTAGCTCCGCTATAGACCTGTGAATATATATCGTTGGTCAGATCGTAGTCCTGTAATTTATTCTGCCTTGCCTGGTATAAAGCGAACGTCCGCGCGGTTATACCCTGGGCCTTTATGGCCTCCATGGGCCAGCGGTGCGATACCTCGTTATACAATACACCGTAAAGATATTCCTCCACATTGATCCTGTTGATCACCGAGAGCTTCATATTATCTTTTTTTATAATGTCCACGGTGCCCCTGAACGACCTTCCATCAAGATATATCAAAGCCCCGTCCGGGACGGTGAAGCGTATTTTGGAAAATTTAAGCTCCCTTGCCCCGAACATTATGCCCCCTTCGCTCGCCATGACCTTGGTATGAAGTATATACCCTCCGGTCAAAAGCTTCTCGGACGGCAATGAATATACCCTGTAGGTACCTTTTGCGGCTAATAATATAGAGTCCCTGTTATCGATGACGAGCACCCGAACGATCGGATCATTTCCTTTTTCCACTGCGGCCGGCGCCTGCGGTGCGACAAGGAAGAGTGCCTGCATAAACAAAAGTAACACAGCAATTCTCTTCATATTATTTCTTCTCTATCTTCTTTTCAATCTTCTCTTTTTCAGAGAAGAGGCATCCGCAATAATTCTGTCTGTATATACCTTTAGTCTTTGCCATATCCTGGGCCTTTTTAAACCCGGTCCTGAAGTCATCATAATAAAATTTTATCTCCGCGCTTTTGGCTATATCGTCGCATATGCTCTTGAGCGCCCCATGGTCCTGATACGGGCTTCCGAGTAACGTCGTTGTGAACGCGTCGAACCCGTTCTCTTTGGCGAACTTAGCGGTCTTCTTCATACGTATCCACCAGCAGACCGGGCATCTGTTGACCGTATCTTCGTTATATACGACGTGCTGAAAATAGTCCTCCAGATCGTAATCGGAATAGATGACATTGAGCTTTACTGTTTTGGAGTACTTCTCTACGGCATCTTTCCTTTTAATATATTCCGGATAAGGATGTATGTTCGGATTATAAAAGAACCCCCCTATCACGTGTTTATCCAGGCGTAATTTCTCTATAGGATAGATCGAGCATGGCGCGCAGCAGATGTGCAGTAGGATATTCATTTATCTTAGAAAAGTTCTTTTTGACCCTCTTTGACGCCGAAGCCCATGTGTTCATAAGCCAGTTTGGTGAGCTCTCTGCCCCGGGGGGTTCGTTTCAGAAAACCTATCTTAAGCAGGAACGGCTCCACTATATCGACTATCGTGTCGACCTCTTCATTCAACGAAGCTGCTATGGACTCTATGCCGGCAGGCCCGCCGCCGAAAGATTCGTGCATGATATTTATGACCTTCCTGTCGACATTATCCAGCCCCATCCTGTCTATATTGTGGCTCTTCAAAGCCTCGTGGGCGGACTCTGCCGTGATCTTGCCGTCGCGCTTTACCTGGACCCAGTCCCTTACGCGACGGAGTAGCCTGTTCGCCACGCGCGGTGACCCTCTCGAGCGCCGCGCTATCTCCTGGGCGGCGTTTGTATCTATATGTATATCCAGTATCGAACTTGAACGCTTGATCACTTTGACAAGATCGTCCGTATCGTAAAAGTCCAGATGATGGAATATCCCGAATCGCGATCTCAATGGGGATGTGAGAAGTCCCGAACGCGTGGTCGCACCTATCATGGTAAAACGTTTCAGCTTGAACTTATATGTCCTGGCATAAGCTCCTTTGTCCATCACCACATCAACCTCAAAATTTTCCATCGCGGGATAGATGTACTCTTCTACCGTCTTGGGCAGCCGGTGTATC
>JAPLMH010000016.1 GCA_026387135.1 Candidatus Omnitrophota bacterium
TCGGCTCGGCGAAGAATATATCGAATACTATAGATTTGGCACCGGCTTCCGAAAGGGCCTTTATGAGTAGCGCGTGATAATTTCTTGATATGGGCCACTGGCCAAGGCTCTTTAGGGTATCGTTGCCTATCTCTATTAAGGCTATCTTATCTGTGGTCGCGGGCGTGGGGCGTAAGTGGAATCTTAAGTCGAGCGTTTCGAGTTCGTAGCTGTCGGCCAGCCGCAAGTAAGAGATGAGGAGGATCGAGAGGGCTATCAGCGGGAGGGTCGCGTAACGTAATAACTTGACTGCGGTTTTGGATCGCATCTTTTACGTCTCTATTTTTTCGACAGCAGCTTCCAGGGATTCTTCTTTATGTCCTCGCTGAACTCCTTGAAGTTCACGGCGGTCTGCTCCATATTCGCAAGCAGGCTGTCGATCTTGGTCCTGTTATCCTTCACCACACCGTTGACATTCGATGTGAGTTCTCTGAATTCAGTAAGTGTCTTATCAAGAGAGCCTGCTATTATGTCCACCTGCTTCATGATCTTTCTCATCTCGACCGGATCTTCGCTCACTACAGTATCACCGTTCTTTACGAACGGTTTATCCGTAGAACCAGGTGTGAGGCCTAAAAAGGCGTCGCCCACTATACCGCTTGAAGATATGTAAGCTATAGAGTCCTCGTGTATCTTCGCGGTATTATCAATAAGAAGGACAAGCTCTACTTTGGTGTCCGGAGTATAGATAAATTTTATATTCTCTATGCGGCCTATCTCTATGCCGGAGAGCTTTACTACCGAGTCGGCCTTCAGGCCTTCAGCGTAGTTGAACTGGGCTTTAAGCCTGTAGGGCTTATTGCTGAAATTTGTGGTCTTCAGCCAAAAGATCGCCCCGACCACTATGGCCGCCACCACTATCAAACCGGTCTTTAATTCATTCGTTATCTTCATTTCCTTAAACCTCCATTATTTAATGAGCTGTTCTAAGTAATCGTCTTTCTGCTGGAAAAACTTTATCGGGCCGTCCGGAGAACCCGCTATGAATTGCTGGACCATGTGATTTTTGCTATTCTTTATCGTATCAGACTCCCCCACCTCCAGCACCTTGCCCTCGTACAGCATAGCCACCCTGTCGGCTATCGAAAATACGCTCTTCATGTCATGCGTCACCACGACGCTCGTTATCGCAAGCTTCTTCGATAGATCCAATATCAGCTTATCTATCACGCCCGCCACTATCGGATCGAGTCCCGCCGTAGGCTCGTCGTAGAATATTATCTCGGGGTCCATCACTATGGCCCTGGCAAGCCCCACCCTCTTTCTCATTCCTCCGGAAAGCTGGCTGGGCATAAGGTCCTCGAAGCCCCTTAATCCCACCATCTCGAGCTTCATCTTCACCACTATATCTATAACGCTCCTGTCGAGCTTCGTATGTTCTCTCAGAGGCAGACTTACGTTCTCGCCTACCGTCATCGAATCGAAGAGCGCCGCGGACTGGAAACACATCCCTATCTTCTTCTTTACGGCGTCGAGCCCGTCCTCATTCAGCGATGTGAGATCTTTGCCCAGGACCGACACCTTGCCGGAATCGGGTTTCAACGCCCCTATAAGATGGCGTAGAAGCGTGGACTTGCCGCATCCGGACCCGCCCATTATGACGAACGTCTCGCCCCTGTAAATATCGAGGGTGATGCCGTTCAGTATGGTCCTTTCGCCGAACTTCTTTACCACATTCTCGGCGCTTATGATTATCTCTTTTTTCGTATCCATAGATCCCTTACTTATTCGCGAAATAGAACAGCCCCGTCAAGATAACATCGAAGAGTATTATCAGGATGAAGCTTGTCACAACGCTCGACGTTGTGGATTTACCGACGCCCTCCGCGCCGCCCTTGGTCCTTAAGCCCATATAGCAGCCTATCATGGCTTTGATGATCCCGAAGCATGCGCTCTTGACGATGCCGGTCCAGAAATCTTTGAATAACATGAACTGAAATGAGAATGTGATATAGCGGTATGGGTTTAGGCCCAGCTGAAACACTCCTACCAAAAACCCGCCGAATATGCCTAGTATATCGGCAAATATAGTGAGGCACGGCAGCATTACCAGGAGCGCCAGAAATCTTGGCACGACCAGATAACGCACAGGATTCAGCGCCATCGTCTCGAGCGCTTCGATCTGCTCTGTGACCTTCATCGTGCCGAGCTCGGCGGCTATAGCCGCACCGACCCGGCCCGCCACTACAAGAGCCGTCAGTACGGGCCCGAGCTCCCTGGCGATACCTATGCTCACCATGGGTGCCACATATATATTGGCGCCGAACCGCGCCAGCTGATACGCGCTTTGCATCGCTATGACTATGCCGGTGAAGAAAGCGACAAATGCGGCTATGATCAGGGAATCGAATCCTGCGAAGACCATCTGGCTGAAGACCCCATCCGGCTTGGGGAACTTCTTCTTAAAAGGCCCTACCACGATCCAATATATCGTCTCAAATAATAATGCCAGCACACCTTTGATGTGCCGGCCGGTTATCAGTATTACAGCGCCTATTCTCTCTACAAAATTCATAAATGCCCTTATATTAAATGAATGTGGATATAGCTTCCGCCTCGTCCGCTATTATCTCGAAGAGCTTCTCCAGCTTTGTTATCTCAAAGAGGCTCTTTATCTTATGCGCCATATTGCACAACCGCATCCTGCCGCCGTAAGCTCTCATATTCTTCAATATCTCGACAAGAGTCGCCAGACCGGATGAGTCGACATAAGTGACTTTGGTCAGATTGATCACTATCTTGGGGGTCTTCTTCGATATCAGTTTTTCAAACGCCTTCTTTATGTCGGGCGCGGTGTTTATATCTATCTCTCCCTCTATGCAGCAGACTGTCAGATCGTTCTTCACTTCTGTCTTAACGGACATGGCGCACCCTCCTTTATTTCAGGTACTTTGTCAACCTGACCCTGTTCCCTCTATCGTTAAATTCCATCTTATCCATAAGCTTACGCACAAGGTATACGCCCCTGCCGCTGCCTTTCATTAAGTTCTTGTCAATAGTGGGATCAGGCACTTTGCCGGCGTCAAAACCTTTGCCTTGATCCTCTACCTCTATAACGAGACTATCGCCTTCGAGCCAATAGCTGACCTGGACGCTTAACTCCTTATCGTTATCGTTGCCGTGCGTTATCGCGTTGCGCAACACCTCTTCAACGCACAGGCGTATATCAAACAACCTGGAATCGTCAAGCTTGCGGGGTTCGAGCCACTTCAATATCCCGGACGATACTCCCCTTATATGTCTTATCTCGCTCGGTATCTTAACTGATCTTTTCCCGGTATCACTTTGACGGTTCATCAAAGATTCCGATCGATCTAAACTTAGCATAACGCGCCTCTATGAGCTTCGACTTAGGGATTTTTTTCAGCGCTTCAAGATCTTTTGTAATTGCCGTTTTTATATTTTCGGCGGCCTCCTGCGGGTTCCTGTGAGCTCCGCCGAGAGGCTCCTTTATTATACCATCTATGATCCCCATGTCAAAAAGGTCTTTTGCGGTCAATTTCAGCGCCTTGGCAGCATCGGGTGAACGGGATCTTTCCTTCCAGAGAATGGCCGCGCATCCCTCCGGAGATATCACGGAGTAGTAGGCGTTCTCCATAACATATATCCTGTCACCCACACCTATTCCGAGGGCGCCACCAGAACCGCCTTCCCCTATCACAAATATTATTATCGGCGTCTGCAGAGTGGCCATCTCTCTTAAGTTATAAGCTATAGCCTCCGCCTGTCCCCTCTCCTCGGCGCCTATGCCCGGATAAGCTCCCGGCGTATCTATAAAGGTCACTATAGGGATGGAAAATTTCTCCGCCATGTTCATCAACCTCATGGCCTTCCTGTAACCCTCGGGGTGCGGGCTCCCGAAGTTCCTGACGAGATTCTCCTTTGTATCCCTGCCCTTCTGATGCCCCATGACCATGATCTTTTCGCCGTTCATGGTCGCCAACCCGCCGATTATGGATTTGTCGTCCGCAAAATGCCTGTCGCCGTGGATCTCGACAAAGTCCGTCATGAGCATATCTATATAATCTAAAGTGTATGGCCTTCTCGGGTGGCGGGCAAGCTGTACTCTCTGCCAGGGGGTGAGATTCTCGTATACTTCTTTCTTGATCTGGGCGAGCTTTGCCTCCAGCTTCTTCACTTCGCCGGACATATTGAGGTCCTCGCGGGTGGTGAAGCCTTTAAGCTCGTCTATCTTTCTCTCTAATTCTATGACGGGCTTTTCAAAATCGAGCCCCGGAATATGACTGTGACTGGCCAAAAAAGATCCCCCTTTAATCGACTATTACAACTTCCGCTCCTTGCGGAACCAGCGCGTATAGTTCTTCGACCTCGGCATTCTTCATCCTTACACAACCTGAGGTGACCTGATTACCTATAGACTGGGGCTCGGTGGTGCCGTGTATGCCATAGCCCTGAGCTGAAATGCCAAGCCATCTGGAGCCCAGGATGTTCTTAGGGCTGTCCGGTGGTATTACACCGCCGGCGGTATACCATGGAGGGTTTACTATCTTGTTTATTATCTTGAAGGTACCCACGGGGGTACAATTATTTATTCCCGTGGCGACCCTGTAGGTCTTTACTATTGTATCTGCGGACTTCAATGTGAGTATATTCATAGACTTGTCCACCACTATGCTCATCTTTTCATTATGGACCTTAAGCTTTCTGCCCAGAGGCACGACTTTGGCGTTCTTAAGATTATTGGATCTCATTATAAGATCCTGGGTAGTGGAAAATTTATTTGCTATCTTGGCGAGCGTATCGCCCTTTTGAACTTCGTATGATATAGAGTCAGGTGTAGGTATGGAAGATGCCATGATCTGTATGTTAATATTCTCTAGAGCGCCCTGGGCCTTTTCGGTGTTTACCGAGCCCGGGAACTTCGCCATGATCTTACGGTAGGTATCTCTCGCGGATAATAGATCACCTGATTGCGCATACTTTAACGCCGTATTAAAGAGCTCGACCTCTTCCTTCGACGCTTCAGTCACTTTCAGAGTGTCGGTCGCCTGCGTAGCTTTAGAGTGATCCGTTATAATGATCATTGAAACTACAAATATCAGAACCGATATCGATAGTATCAGCCCTATGACCAAAAATACCTTATTCTTCAATTATGCGCTCCTTACCTGTAGAGCAAGAGAGAAACCACTATGCCCAAAGCTATGCCCGCAAATACCTCTATGGGCGTATGCCCCAGGAACTCTTTAAGATGCTTATCGTCGAGCCTCTTCTTCCAGTATATATCGTCCAGCATCTTATTTAGAACCCCGGCCATCTTCCCTGTAGAGAACCTTACCC
>JAPLMH010000089.1 GCA_026387135.1 Candidatus Omnitrophota bacterium
GGCGTTTCTGCCGGGAGTCACCACCTATGTAGGCGGTGACATAGTTTCAGGAGTCATCGCCTGTGGCCTTGCAGAGAATGATGAGTTGTCGCTCCTCATCGATATCGGTACCAACGGCGAGATAGTTCTTGGAAATAGGGAGTGGATGATAGGCGCTGCAGCGAGCGCCGGCCCGGCGTTTGAGGGAAGCGGGCTGGAATGCGGTATGAAAGCTGTCAAGGGCGCGATACAAAGGGTGGAGATAGACGAAAATCTTATCGCCAAGGTAGCTACCATAGGCGATAGAATACCAAAAGGTATATGCGGCTCAGGGTACATTGACCTGTTGTGTCAGATGTTGAAGAGGGGCGTGATCGGCAAGAACGGAAAGATAGATCGCTCATTAAAATCCAAAAATATCAGAAAGACCGATACCGGATATGAATTCATAATAACTAAAGATATTGTAATCACAGAGGATGATATTGAAAACCTGAAAAGGTCCAAGGGAGCCATATACAGCGCCATAATCTCTCTTTTGAATAAGGTGGAGAAGCCGCTTAGTGAGATAAAAAAAATATATATTGCGGGCGGTTTCGGCAATTATCTGAATATAGAAAATGCCGTATTCATAGGACTTTTACCGGATGCCGACAGATCGAGATATGAATTCATAGGTAACTCGTCGCTTGCGGGAGCGAGGATGTCATTGTTGTCGCACGACGCGCTCATGAAGGCGCACGAGGTATATAAAAATATTACATATGTCGACCTGAGCTCGGAACCGAACTATATGGATGAGTATGTGGCATCGCTCTTCTTCCCGCATACCGACCTGGGGAGGTTCCCATCGGTACGGTTATAGCTGTTAACGGCAAGGGCGGCACTGGTAAGACGACGATCGCGGCGCTTCTGGTGGATCATCTAATCAGGAACGATAAAGGCTCCGTCCTTGCAATAGATGCGGATCCGAACTCTACATTACCCGAGGCACTGGGGATCAAGAGCCATGATTCGATAGCCGGCATATGCGATGACGTCTCAAAACATATGGACTCTATTCCCGCCGGCATGACCAAAGAGCGCTTTATCGAGATGCGGATACAGGAGGCGCTCGTAGAGGAGAAGGGCTTCGATCTTCTTGTGATGGGCAGGCCTGAGGGGCCCGGATGTTATTGTTATGTAAATAACCTTCTGCGCGACCTGATGGCGCGTGTAATAAAGAATTACGACTTTGTTGTGATCGATAACGCGGCAGGGATGGAGCATATATCGCGCCGGACAATGAGGACGATAGATAAACTATTGCTCATAAGCGACTATTCTGTGATCGGCATAAGGAGCGCTAAAAGGATATCGGATCTTGTAAAGGAGCTAGGGATAAAGGTGGGCGCTGCCTCTTTGGTTATTAATAAAGTGGGAGGTTTCTTAGAGCCTCTGCAGGATGAAATACGCGCTACCGGAGTAAGATTTGCCGGGGCCATCCCATATGACGCATCTGTGGAGGATTGGAGCATATCGAATAAGCCTATATTCGCTTTCGAGAGCATAACTATCAAAGATAAGATCAGGGAGATATTTTCTGACCTTATGGAGCAGAAATAAGATGGCTATAGAGCTTGTAAAAGAGAGATATAATAACGCCATAAATATCGTGGAGATAGGCGCGCCGGGCGCTTCCATGATAAAGGTCGGGGGCGAGACTGCGCTGCCATTCCTTTTTAAAGAGGGCGGCATGCCATATGCGCCCGTCACAGCGCTGGAGATATTGGATAGCGAGCCGGAGGACTGGCCGGATACCTTGCGAAAGCCGTTCGGAGATGCGATAAAAGATCCGGTAAAATGGGCTCGTGCGGCTGTGGAAAAATTCGGGACCAAACTTCTAAGCGTTAGACTGCAGAGCGTTCACCCAGATTATGGCAACAGATCAAGCGAGGAATCGGTCTCAGTCCTGAAAGCTATCGCCCGGGAAGTGAAAGTACCGCTTATCGTAATAGGATGCGGCGATGACGACAAGGACAACGATCTGTTGCCGAAAGCAAGCCAGGCATTGAAAGGCAAGAATTGCCTCTTCGGTATAGCCGTACAGGAAAATTATAAGACGCTGACGGCGACGTGCCTGGCCGACGGACATGCGATAATTTCCGAATCTCCCATCGATGTGAATATAGCCAAGCAGGTAAATATCCTGATAAGCGATATGGGATTCGATCCGAAAAGAATAGTGATGCATACCACAATGACGGCATTGGGGTACGGCATGGAATACGTATACTCTATAATGGAGAGGGCGAGGCTTGCCGCATTCATGGGCGATAAGATGCTTTCGATGCCATTCATACTATTTGTCGGTGCCGAGACGTGGAAAGTCAAAGAGGCAAAAGAATCCGGCGTTCGACAGGGCGTGAACTGGGAGATAGCGACTTCGGTCTCGATGCTTCAGGCCGGTGCGGATATCCTGGTGGTAAGGCACCCCGATTCGGCGAAAGCAGTCACAGATTATATAAAAGATATGATGAAGGAGGAGAGCTTGTGATCGTCATAGGTGAGCTTATAAACGGAATGTACAAAGACGTCGCCCGCGCGGTTGCCAACAGAGAGGCCGATATAATCCAGCACCTAGCTTTAGAGCAGGTGAAGGATGGCGCATCGATGCTGGACGTCAACATGGGTCCTTATTCAAAAGATCCCGCCCGGGATATGCGGTGGCTTGTCGAGACTATACAGGCCGTGGTTGAAGTACCGTTATCGCTTGACTCGACGAAGGCCGACGTTATAGAAGAGGGCTTAAAGATCACCAAAAAGAGGGCTGTCATAAATTCGACGAGCGCGGATCCTGAAAGGATGGATATAATATTTGGCCTCGCCAAGAGATATAATGCCCAGGTCATCGGCCTTACGATGGATAAGTCCGGCGTGCCTAATAGCAAGGCCAGCAGGTTGGAACTTGCGCAAACTATTGTGGCTAAGGCGATAGAGTACGGGATAAATACCGAGGATCTATATTTGGATCCACTTCTCCTGCCTCTGAATGTTGCGCAGCCGCAAGCTGTCGAGGTGCTCGAGTCGATCCATGAGTTCAGGTTATTGTGCAATCCGGCGCCACAGGTCATTTTCGGGCTGTCGAACCTTACGCAGGGCATAAAGTCGCGCAGTCTCATTAACCGCACATTTCTTACGATGGCTATCGCTAACGGACTTACAGCCGTTATACTCGATCCTCTTGATAAAAAACTGATGGACGCGCTCATAACGGCAGAGCTTTTATTGAATAAGAACATATATTGCGATTCATTCCTCGACGCTTACAGAAAAAAGTAGAAGGAGCTCATTATGGAAAGAAAGAAGATAACTATCACTGACCTGCAGAATAAGAAGCGCGACGGAAAGAAGATCACGATGCTTACAGCGTACGACTATCCTATGGCGAGGCTCGTGGACGACGCCGGCATAGACGTTATCTTAGTAGGTGACTCGCTCGGCATGGTGGTGCTGGGACTCGACTCGACCGTGCCCTTGACGATGGATATGATGATCCACCACGCAATGGCTGCGCGACGAGGCACGAAATACGCTTTTCTTATAGGCGATATGCCGTTCATGTCGTATCAGATCTCGAAGAAAGAATCGGTTCGCAACGCCGGCCGATTCATGAAAGAGGCCGGATGCGATGCCGTAAAACTGGAAGGCGGCCTCGAGGTGCTGGATGCGACGATAGCAATAGTCAATGCGGGCATTCCCGTTCTGGGGCATCTTGGCTTGACGCCACAGACGGTATCGAAGCTCGGCGGGTATAAGGTCCAGGGTAAAGATGCCGAAGGCGCCAATAAGATATTAGAGCAGGCTTTAAAATTAGAGCGCGCGGGATGTTTTGCGATAGTCCTGGAATGCGTGCCCGATCAGGTAGCGAAGCTCATCACAGAAAAATTGACCATTCCGACCATAGGCATAGGCGCCGGACGATATTGCGACGGACAGGTGCTGGTAACTAACGATATGCTGGGCCTATTCGATAAATTTGTTCCGAAGTTCGTGAAGCAATATGTGAAGCTCTCCGCGCTGATATCCGGCGGATTAAATAAGTATAGAGATGAGGTATTGAAGGGGATATTCCCGGATGCAGCCCACAGTTTTGCCATAAAAGACGAAGAGATCAAAAAGCTAAAGAAAAAGAGTGCATAGTGAAAGTCGCTGTAGTCGGACCTGGCGCTCTCGGATGTTTGATCGCCGGGTTCTTGAAGTCAAGGACGAAAGAAGAGGTCTGGCTTATCGATAAGTCGCCTGAAAGGGCGAAGCGTATACGCGAAGACGGGATCCGTATAGAGGGAATGAGCTCTGTGGTTTGCGCTATAAACGTATCGGCCAACCCCAAAGAAGTGGGTCCGTGCGACCTGGTGCTCATCTGCGTCAAGAGCTATTCTACCGATGATGCCTGTAAAGATATCAAAGACCTGGTATCGGATAAGACGTTCATCCTGACCCTGCAGAACGGCATCGGCAATGTGCAGGTCTTGAACGATCATTTTGGGCCTGAAAGGGTTATCGCCGGCGCGACGAATCACGGCGCCACACTTGTGGGACCGGGCCATGTAAGGCATGCCGGACGGGGCGATACGGTAATAGGCATGTATAGCGGCAAGACGCCAGGGCCTGTAAGAGACGCCGCAAATCTTCTTACGAAATGCGGATTCGAGACTAAGATCTCAAAAGATATAGACTCTGTCATATGGAGCAAGCTCGTCATAAATATCGGTATAAACGCGCTCAGCGCGGTCACGCGCCTGAAGAATGGCATGTTGATAAAGCATGAAGGCTCGCGGCAGATCTTAAGGAATTCCGTACAGGAAGCTATGAAGGTGATAAAGCGTAAAAGGATAAAGCTCGTCTATGATGATCCGATACAGAAGGTGGAATCGGTCTGTAAGGCTACTTCCCGGAATGTATCGAGCATGCTGCAGGATGTCTTGAGCTCCAAGCGTACGGAGATAGACTACATAAATGGGGCGATAATGAGGCAGGGCAAGGCGCTTGGCATACCGACGCCAGTCAATGAAGTGCTGATAGACCTTGTCAAGACGATCGAATTGAGCCATGAAGAGGCGGGATAGTTTTTTATGCTGATAATAGGCGAGAGAATAAACTCCACAAGGGCGCATATACAAGAGGCGATGAAGGCCAGGGACACCGCATTCATAGTCAAAGAGGCTAAGAAGCAGATAGAGGCGGGGGCGGGTTTCATAGATGTAAATTGCGCTATGAGCCTCGGGGACGAGATCCGGGATATAGACTGGGTCATCAGCGTTATCCAGAGCGAAATAGGCGATGTCAGCATCTGTATAGACAGTCCGAATCATCTCGCGATAGAGAGAGCGCTCGAGGCGTACCGGGCAAAAGGCAAACTATTTATAAACTCCATAACGGGCGAGCAGGCAAGGATAGACCTTATCGTACCGCTTGCTGTAAAATATAATACCAAACTTATCGCCCTTACAATGGGAGAGGGCGGCATGCCCAATAGCGCCGAGGATAGGCTCGCCATAGCTAAAGATATCCTTACGAAAGTGTCCGCCAAGGGTTTTAAGGCAGAGGATATCTATTTCGATCCGTTGATACGCCCCATATCGACCGAACCGGATCAGGCAAAGGAATTTTTAAAGTCCATTCCAATGATAAAGTCGCTTGGCGCCAAGACTGTATGCGGACTTTCGAATATTTCGTATGGCCTGCCGGACCGCAAGATAATAAATTCAACATTCCTGGCTATGGCGATCCAGTCAGGGCTCGATGCCGCGATACTCGATCCCACGGAAAAACAGGTCGTCTCCAGCATAGCCGCGGCCGAAGCATTGATGTGTAAAGATGAATATTGTTCCGACTACATAAAAGCATTCCGCGAGGGGCGGCTTATATAGACGCTTTAAAAAATAGGAAGGATATGGACGAAAAAAAAGTAATACTGATGATAGATAACGAAAAAGAGTTCTCGTCGCTAATAAAATCTTTTTTGGAGGAGTCCTGTAATTACGAGGCGAAGGTCGTGCCCGACGGCTATAACGGTATCCGCATGGCCGAGAAGATCAAGCCGGATCTGATACTTTTGGACGTCTTGATGCCTGCCATGAACGGGTTTTATATCTTAAAGCAATTGAAGGGTAACAAAGAGACCTCATCTATCCCGGTCATTATGGTCACCGCCGTGCATGATATTGAGTCCAGATTAAGGGCAGAAGGCCTACATTGCGAGGGGTGCATTATAAAACCGGTCAAGCTGGAAGATTTAAGGTCTAAAATTAATGAGGTATTGATCCGGTGATGAAGACCATAGCCTTGATAGCCGCGATCGTCCTGCCTTTATTCAATATTCCGCTCATAGTGAGGGTAGTGAAGAGGCGCTCTTCCAAAGACCTCAGCATACACTGGGCATTAGGCGTATGGATCTGTTTTATACTGATGGCTCCGGAGGCACTGCGCTCTCCAGATATCGTCTGGCGGGCATTCAGCATAATGAATATATTATTATTTACCTTTGTCCTGGTCGCTGTATTGGCATACAGAAAAGGAAAGTAGAAAGATATGGCAAAGAGGATATTCGTGGCGGCTACGCAGCAGAATGACGGCAAGACCACGGTCTCGCTCGGGCTTATAGCCGCACTGAAGAAACGCTTCGACAGGATAGGCTTTATAAAGCCTATCGGCCAGCGTTATCTGATGGAGCAGGGCTATAAGGTAGACGAGGACTCTGTTCTGATAGAGAAGGTCTTTGGAATAAAATGCAATATAAAGGATATGTCGCCCGTTGCCATAGACCGCGGATTCACCGAGCGGTATATAGAGAAGGGCGCGGCCGAGGACTACGCCAAGGTCATAAAAGATTCTTTTGACAAGGTGGCCAAAGATAAGGATCTTGTGATAATAGAGGGTACCGGCCATGCCGGCGTCGGATCTGTATTCGGATTTTCAAACGCTACTGTCGCAAGCCTCCTCGAAGCCAACGTTTTGATGATCTCATCGGGCGGAGTGGGCAAGCCCATAGATGAAGTGATGCTGAATAAGGCGCTCCTCGATAAGGAGAAGGTCGATCTGGCGGGAGTCATAGTCAATAAGGTCCTGCCGGAAAAATACGACCGCATAGCGAACCTTGTGCGTAAAGGCATGAAGCAGAAAGATCTCGACGTCTTCGGCGTGCTTCCTCACCAGAAGATACTCGATATACCGACTATGCGGGAGATAAAGGAAGAGCTGAAGATAAGGGCGATGTACGAAGGCGAGGATTTTGACAAACAGGCCGAGAAGGTCCTGATAGGCGCCATGAGGGTGAGGGACGCGTTGCAGTATATCCAGAATAATTCGCTCATGATAATACCCGGAGACAGGGACGATATGATACAGGCTACATGCGAAGTGCACTCCGGAAAGCTTAAGAAAGGGTGCGCCATATCCGGGGTTATATTGAGCGGCTGGATATTGCCCAGGATAAAGACGCTGGCTCTTTTAAAAGCTGCCAATATTCCCGTTCTGGTTACGGATGAAGAGACGTACGCGATAGCGTCGCGCGTCCACTCGCTCGTAGTCAAGCTGAAGCCTCAGGATTCCCACAAGATAAAGATAATAGTCGATATGGTGGAGAAGTATGTCGATATCGACAACATCCTTAAACATTTAAAGTGAACTCCAGGAAGATACCACATATATTGCTAATTGCGGCGCTAGGCGCGTCGCTGTTTTACGCGTCCTCGTGCTCTCATGCCCAGGAAAAGATCGTAGAAGATTCCAGATTCTTTATGGGCACTGTAGTGCAGATAAAGGTGTCAATAGATCCCGCTAAATACGGCGAGGTCAGGGCAAAGGATGCTATAGGTAGAGCATTTGACGAGATAAAGAGGATCGAAGATATCTACAGCGTCTATAAGGATGAGAGCGAGATATCCAGGATAAATAGGTTGAGAAAGAACGAAAGGCTTCAGATAAGCGACGGAGTCTTCAATCTGATCCGTAAGACGCTCGACTATAGCGAAAGGACCGGCGGCGCCTTCGACATCACCGTAAAGCCGCTCGTGGATCTTTGGAGCGGTGTCAAAAAAGCAAATAAGCTGCCGGACGAATATGAGCTTAAACGCGCTCTAGGGCGGGTCGGCTTTAAATCTGTGGTGTTGGACGAGGTTGCCAGAACTATACATTTCAAAAAAGATAAGATGAGCATAGATCTTGGCGGGGCGGCCAAAGGTTACGCTTCGGACAGGGCCGTGCGTGTTTTGGAGGAGAACGGTATCGATAATGCGCTCGTGAACTCAGGCGGCGATATGTACTGCCTCGGAAAGAGAACGGCGCATGAATTGTGGAAGGTCGGCGTCCAGCACCCTCGCGACAGGAATAGGACGTTTCTGGAGATAAGGCTGAAGGACAGGGCGATAGATACTTCGGGAGATTACGAGAGATATTTTACTATTGACGGCAAAAGATATTCGCACATCATCGACCCCAGGACCGGATATCCGATAGGCGATGACGTTGTGAGCGCCAGCGTCATAGCGCCGGACTCTACCACGGCCGATATCCTGGCGACGGCTATGTGCATCCTGGGCGAAAAAGGCTTTGACATAATAAAGAAGTCCGGCGGCATAGATGCGGTGCTGGTGACTGAAAAGGCCGGACGCTTAACGGTGAAGATGAGCGAAGGGATAAGGAAGAGCTATGACATTTCAGAAGAGAAGCTCTAGGAAGAAGAGAGAGCGTATAGCCGTGGCGATGAGCGGAGGCGTGGACTCATCGCTCGCCGCAGCCCTTCTCTTAAAGAAAGGCTATGAAGTCATAGGCCTGACCTTCAGGATGTGGCCTAAAGAGGAATGCGGCGCGAGCTTTGGGAGGGCCTGCTGTAATCTGGAAGCCGTGACGAGAGCGCGCGCCGTAGCGTCAGATCTGGGGATACCCTACTACGTATTCGATTTCAGCGAAGAATTTAAAGCCAAAGTGATCGACTATTTCTGCGATGAGTATCTTAAAGGTTATACCCCAAATCCCTGCGTCATATGCAACGAGAAGATAAAGTTCGGGCTGCTGCATGAAAAGGCCCTGGCCCTGGACGCCGGATTGATAGCGACAGGCCATTACGCAGACAAAGGCTTTAATAAAAGAACGGGCAGATTTTATCTTAAGAGGGGGCTTGACCTGCAGAAGGATCAATCGTATTTTCTCTTCAGTCTTTCGCAGGAGCAGTTAAGGTACTCGGTATTTCCTCTGTCCGATTATACCAAAAGCAAGGTGAGGGCCGCCGCAAGGAGATTTAAGATCAAGACGCACAATACGGTTTCTAGCCAGGACATATGCTTCATACAGGACCTCGATTATGCAGAATATATCAAGAAGAAGACGGGTGTCGCGATAAAATCGGGCGAGATAGTAAATAAAGATGGAAAAGTCCTGGGCACGCATAAAGGCATACCCTATTACACTATAGGCCAGCGCCGCGGCTTGGGAGTGGCGTATAGCGAGCCGCTATATGTCACAGGAATAGACAGATCCCGAAACCGCTTGATCGTAGGGGTCAAGAAAGACGTATTGAAGAGTAGCCTCATTGCGCACCGTCTCAACTGGATGGCCATAGAGGATATAGGTAAAGAGCTGCGTGTAAAGGCCAAGATAAGATATAACCATAAGCCCGAGCCCGCTACCGTATCGCGCATGGGCGCTGATATGGTGCGTGTCGATTTTGATCAGCCACAGGAGGCTCCGACGCCTGGCCAGGCAGTCGTCTTCTATAATAAGGATATAGTTGTCGGTGGCGGCTGGATCAAGGAAGTGGTATAATAACAGACTGTATATGGATATATTCGGAGTAAGCCATAGGAAGGCGAATGCGCTGAAGGATAAGATGTCCCGCTTCTCGGTCAAAGAGGCCGAGTTGGAAGAGCACTTTATACGTTCGCGGGGACCTGGCGGGCAGAATGTAAATAAGGTCTCCACAGGTGTCTACCTGAAGCATGTTCCGAGCGGTGTAGAGGTCAAAGTCTGCAGTGAACGTTCTCAGGCGCTGAACCGTTACGCTGCCAGGAAGATCCTCGTAGGCAGGATCGAAACAATGATAATGGGGCGCCTTTCCGAAGAGCGTAAACGCATAGAAAAGATAAGGCGCCAGAAACGCAAGCGTTCAAAAAGGGCGAAAGAGAAGATGCTCAATAACAAGAGGATCCATTCCCAGAAGAAGGGTTTACGAAAAAAAGTGGAGGGTTTTGATGTTTAGGGAGAAGATAAAGGTAGTGGATTGCACGATAAGAGACGGCGGATTGATGAATAACCATAACTTTACCCATGAATTCGTCAGGGCGGTGTATAAAGCCATCTCGGAGTCCGGTATAGACTATATGGAGATCGGGTATAAGAACTCCAGGAGGCTATTTTCTCCCAAGGACTATGGTAAGTGGAAGTTCTGTGACGAAGATGACATGAAGAGGGTCATCGACGGCATACCTTCTAAAACGAAGCTCTCGATAATGGTGGATGTGGACCGTGTGGACTTCGATGATGTGCCCGAGAAGAAGGACTCCATAGTCTCTATGGTGCGCGTAGCTAGCTATGTGAAGGATATAGATAAGGCGATATTCCTGGTGAATCATTTTGCGGATAAAGGATACGAGACGACGGTAAATATAATGGCTATATCCAGGGCGCTGGACAATGAGTTGACGGAGGCGCTGCATCAGCTTGAGGAGGAGTGTAAAGCACCTATCATATATGTCGTGGATAGTAACGGCGCGCTCTATCAGGAGTCGGTAGAGTTCCTGGTCAAAAAATTCAAGAGCATCCTGAAGTCAAAGGAGGTAGGCATGCATGCGCATAATAATCAGCAGCTCGCCTTCTCCAATACAATAGAAGCGATAATCCATGACGCCAATTATGTGGACGGAAGCATCTACGGCCTAGGCCGCGCGGCCGGAAATT
>JAPLMH010000096.1 GCA_026387135.1 Candidatus Omnitrophota bacterium
CGAATTTGAGAGGTACATATTCTGCGGATACTATAAGGATCTCTCCGGAAAGATGGCTGTTAAGGGCGTCTTTTAGCTTATTGAGGTCAAGCTTCGAATGGGTCTTAAAGTTGGCTACCTGGCCAATGGCATGCACGCCCGAATCGGTCCGGCCGGCACCCGTCAATTTTACTTTGCGGCCTGTTATTTTTCTGAGCGCCGACTCGATACACATTTGGACGGTACCGGCATTCTTCTGGGACTGCCAACCCGAATAATGCGTCCCGTCATACATTATGACAAGTTTTATGTTACGCGTCGACGATCTCCTGCTCAATCGTATTCATTCCGCTATCTTTGCCGGAGTACATCAGGCTGCCGACCTTCTTCACCATCTCCTCCACCGACGCCGGAGGTTTAATAAAAGTCACTGTGCCGAAGGTAAAGGTCACGGGCCACTTGTTCGTCTCCATGCTGTTCAGGAGGACATTGCGCATCCTGCTCAAGACGGCCTGGGCGGCCTCAGCCCCTGTCTCCGGGAGAAGTATCGTGAATTCATCTCCTCCGAAACGCGAAATGATATCCAGTTTGCGCAAATTTTTTCTTACCGTATCCGCGACCGAGCGCAGAAGCTGATCTCCGGCCCTGTGTCCAAACTTATAGTTGACGACCTTAAAATTATCTATATCCATGTAGGCCACGGTGAAAGGATGCTTGTATCGCTCAAGCCTGGCTATCTCTCTTCCAGCCAGATCATAGAAAGCGCGCCTATTCACGGCTCCGGTCAGGGCATCTACTCTGGACAAAGCTTCGTTGATCCCAAGCGCCTCCTTAAGAGAAGATAAAAGGAGAGTGACTAGAAAGAAGAATACCAGCTCTATCGACATATTAAGGTATGATATTTCGGAGTGGAATATGTGCGTCTTATCGCCCGTATTCTCCAAGAACCATATCGTTGCGCATAGTATAGAGACCAATGTTCCGATTCGCCTGGTGGTAAACCATATGAAGAAGAATACCGGCACCAGATAAAAGCATAGTGATGAAAGATTCTGGCCTGTTGCGTGATCGATATATGCGGTTCCACCGATGATCAGGGACCCCAGGGCTATCAGGATCATCATGGGCAGACTACGGATCTTATGCGCTGCGGACATAAACACCCTCCTTTGAAAGGTATAGTAATTTTATCCGACTTTGACGCTAATTGCAAGGGTGAATTTGAAATATCGCCGGATTTAGTGTATAATTAAGACTATGAAAAAGACCGCCCTCTTCATGCTTCTATTAATTTTCGCCGCAACCCTCCTCTATGCGCAAAGCGAGGAGCAGGTCAAAAGCGGAGTCGGCCTGAACGCCGGCCTGACAAAAAAACCTATAGCCGGATTTACAGTAGTCACGGCCGAGGACGCTCAAGTTACAACCGACGGGAAAACAACTTATGTCGAGGATCTTTATACGTATACCGGCAGAAAGTTCAAAGCGGTTGAAGACAGATTAAAAAAGATAGAGGCCGCCGCGGAGGAGCTTAAAAACAGAGTGACTTCGATAGAGAAGCACATGGCCGATGCGGAGAAAGCGGTAAAGACTTCCCCTTAAGATCATTTGGACAACTGAAGCATCTGATCGTAATATTTATATATCGATTCGGTGGATTTTGCCATCAGGGCGAAGACGACATAGCAGATAAATAGAGTGATGATAGTGATAACTATCTTCTTCGGCCTCTTGTAATGGGGATTCATCCAGACGAGCGGCAGCGCAAGCGGCCCTATGCATAGGAACGCTATAACAAAACCGTAAGTCTTGAAGTACCATTTTGAAGGATCGATCTTCATAATTTTCTCCTGTCCGGCCTGTTGACTACCAGCCCGAATATCATCCAGCTCAATAT
Organism: Candidatus Omnitrophota bacterium; assembly: GCA_026387135.1. Classification (GTDB taxonomy): domain Bacteria; phylum Omnitrophota; class Gorgyraeia; order 2-01-FULL-45-10; family 2-01-FULL-45-10; genus 2-01-FULL-45-10. The sequence goes on from JAPLMH010000096.1 coordinate 1,874, forward strand.
TATGATGGCTAAGCTTACAGCCACGCAGTTCAGTATAACTATCTTCTTGTCTATAGTGATCATCTCTCGCTTCAATACGTCTATCACGTATGTGTCTTCGGAATGTTTTGTAAAGACCTTGACCTTATTATCCAGAGAGTGCATCCTTTTATATAGCGGTATGCCTATGGAGAGATAATTAAAGAGTATGACTGCCAAAAGAGTTACCCCTACCCAGATCCTTGCCTTATGGCTCATTTGGTCCCCGCTTTTTTAGTGATATTTTCAAATATCCCGACTATCTTTTCTACAGCCTGCTTTACGGTAAGCTTTCCTGTGTCAACGCAATGGTCGGCCTTTGCATAAAATGGGGCCCGTTTTGCTATAAGATTCCTTATCTTCTGTTTCGGGTCCTCCACATTCAAAAGCGGCCTGTGCTTGTATTTTTTCGTCCGCTCCATTATCGTATTCTCGTCCGCGGTAAGGCATATGGAAAGGCCCGAAGACTTTATCATCTCCCAGTTTTCATCGCGTATCACGGCGCCGCCGCCCAAATCTATTATGACGCCTTCCATGGAGCAGGCATCGCGCACCACCATGGCCTCTACGGACCTAAAGTAGTCTTCGCCCTTCTTTGTGAATATCTCGTTGATGGTGCACTTCTCTCTCTTCTCTATGAGATCGTCCGTGGAAATATAACGCATATTAAGACGGTGCGACAGCTCAAAAGCTATCGTCGTCTTGCCTGTGCCCATGAACCCTACAAGGATTATATTCTTCATTGTGATCTTTAAGCTTCTTAGAACCTTTTGACCTGCGCAAGATACCCGTCGTAGTTACGCCTCATCTCGGAGATGGAATCTCCCCCGAACTTTTCAATAAGCGAGTTTGCTATCTCTATCGAAGATACGGCCTCGCCTATGACCGCCGCCGCGGGGACGGCGCATACGTCGGACCTCTCCACAGTAGCCTTCACAGGCTTCTTGGTCCTTATGTCGACGCTCGAAAGCGGCTTCTTTAATGTCGCTATGGGTTTCATAGCGGCCTTTATGACTATATCCTCACCGGTAGTCATGCCGCCCTCTATGCCGCCCGAGTTATTGCTCTTCCTGTAGAAACCTCTTTTCTTATCGTAAAATATCTCATCATGCACCAGTGAGCCTTTAAGCAAGGCCGACTCGAACCCGGAGCCAAACTCTACCCCTTTGATCGCCTGTATCGACATGACCGCCCTGGATAGATTCGCGTCTATTCGCCTATCCCACTGCGCATAGCTGCCCAGGCCCGGAGGTGCACCGTGTATCAGGACCTCAAACACACCGCCCAGAGTATCACCTGTTTTGATCGCCTTATCTATCTCTTTACACATAAGGCCTGAGGCCTTCGCATCGGCGCACATCACTGGCGACTTTATGGAAGAAGATAATATCTTCTCGAAGGTCAAGTTCTTGGATTTCGAGATCACAGAACCTATCGCCACGACGTGGCTTACCACAGTGATGCCGAATTCAGCGAGCAGCATCTTACAGACAGCTCCCACCGCTACTCTGGAAACGGTCTCACGGGCGCTTGCTCTCTCAAGAACATCGCGAATATCGCTTAAGTTATACTTTAATATACCGCTTAGGTCCGCATGGCCGGGCCTCGGCTCATAGACCTTCGGCAATTTATCGATAGAATGGTCCACATTCTTGACGAGAAGAGAGACGGGACTGCCTATAGTGCGATCTCTCCTTAGTCCGGATAGCACCTCGACCTTGTCCGACTCTATGGCCATGCGCTTGCCCCGGCCATATCCGAGCATACGCCTGGCAAGATCGAGGTCTATTATCGATCTATCGACATATAATCCCGCCGGAACTCCATCGACTATGGTGAGCATACACCTTCCATGTGATTCACCGCCTGTTAAATATCGCAGCATTATGACCTCCTGTTAATACATTCCGTAGAATAAAAGATTTATTATCCTCTCCCCAAAAAATATCGCGCATACTGCCCCAAGCGACAGATACGGCCCATAAGGGATGACATCTTTGCCATGCCTTATCTTCAGTATTATACCTACGACGGAACCGAATACCGGCGCCAGAAAGAAAGTCATTATGGTAAGCTTCCAACCTATAAAGGCCCCTATCATCGCCAAAAGCTTCACGTCTCCCCCGCCCATCGCCTCCTTCTTGAAGGCGAATTCGCCGAGCATTCCCATAGCGTATATCATCCCGCCGCCGACAAATGCCCCCAGGATCGAGTTCAGGAAACCATTGAGCCTCGTAGTCTCATTCAATATCGAAGGAAAGGCTATCGATAGTATCAGTCCGACCACAAGCCCGCCTATAGAGACCTCATCCGGTATCTCCTGTATCTCGAAATCGACAAATGTGGCTACGATCAAACCCGATACCATCGCAATATAAGCAAAAAATTTCGGCGTCAGTCCGAATGCTGAAAAGAATATGAGAAATACCAATGCTGTCAGGACCTCGACTATAAAATATCTGAACGATATTTTGGCCTTGCAGCATCTGGCCTTACCGCCAAGAAATATGTAGCTAAGTATCGGTATATTGTCGTACCAGTGTATCGGGGCAGTGCAATTAGGGCAATGCGATCCCGGGACGATCACCGACCTGCCCTTCGGAAGTCTGTATATGCAGACATTGAGGAAACTGCCTACGATCGAACCGAATACGAATGCGGCTATATTATACATGTGCTTTCAGCGCTTCCTTTAACGCCTTTCTCATCACTTCGATCGGCGCTTTCTTCACGGTCCATATCTCGAATGCTATGGCGCCCTGGTATAAGAGCATCCCCAGTCCCGTCATGGCATGCAGCTTCATCCTGGACGCCTCCTCTACAAGCTTTGTGGCGGGCCTGTTATATACCAGATCGTAAATACGCAGCCCCGGATGCAGCAGCCCCGGGTCTATCGGTGAAGGATCGTCATCATGCATACCGAGCGGCGTTGCCTGCACTAAAAGATCGGATGCATCCAGCGACTCTTTAAAATTGTCCTTGTATACGGCCTTGAACTTGCGATGGTCGTAGTGCTTTTCAAAATGCCTTCTCAACTCCTCGACCATGCAGTCGTCTATATCCGTAACGAATATCTCTTTAGGGCCGTTCCCGAGATACATGACTATGGAGCGCGCCGCTCCGCCGGCGCCGAGCACGAATACATTCTTGCCTTCAGGCTCGAACCTGAGATCCTCTATAAGCGATCTGTAAAAACCCGGCCCGTCGGTGTTGAAGCCCGTCAATTTACCGCCGACGATCTTGATCGTGTTGACCGCTCCGAGCTTTTGGGCATGCTCGTTCAATACGCCGTTGGCTTCGATGAACTCTTTGGCTTTGACTTTATGCGGGATCGTGACATTGACCCCGGCTATATTGTTCTTTACCAGGTTTTTGAGGAACTTTTCGAGATCGGCGGGCTCAACGTCGAATAATTTGTATTCAGCATCTATCTTCAACGCTTTGAAGGCCGCATTTTGCATGGCGGGAGAAAGCGAATGCCCAACCGGATGCCCGACCAGACCGTATGTAAGTTTTGCCATTATTTTTTATGAAGGAGCTTATTTACCGCATTCACATAGGCCTTGATGCTCGCCTCTATGATATCGGTAGACGCGCCTCTGCCGGAGACGACAGAACCTTTTGAACCGATCTTTATCGACACCTCGCCAAGAGCGTCCTTGCCGCTCGTGACGCTCTTTATCTGATAATCCAGAAGTTTTCCGCCTATCTTTATCACCTTATCGATGGCCTTATAGCAGGCATCGACAGGGCCGTCACCGCTGGATGAGCTTTCAACATGTTTGCCCCCGAATTTGATCTTGATCGTCGCGGAGGGCTTTATGCTGTCTCCAGAAGTGATATAGAAATGCTCCAGCTTCAGCGCCTCGGGTATCTTCGATATCTCTTCATCGACTATCGTCTCGAGATCCTCGTCGAATATCTCCTTCTTCTTATCGGCCAATTCCTTGAAACGGCCGAAGGCCTTTTCGATCTGATCTTCTTTCAGCGTATAGCCAAGATTTGAGAGCCTCTCCTTAAACGCGTGCCTGCCGGAATGTTTACCCAATACAAGCTTCGTCCCCGTAACGCCCACATCCTCCGGCTTCATTATCTCGTATGTGATCCGCTCTTTCAAAACTCCGTCCTGATGTATGCCGGATTCGTGAGCGAAGGCATTGGCCCCCACTATAGCCTTGTTGGGCTGAACCGGCATGCCGGTCAGCTTCGATACAAGCCGGCTCGTCTTGAATATCTCTTTTGTGTTTATACCCATACTGATATTCCTGAATACGTCGTTACGCGTTCTTATCGTCATAACGATCTCTTCCAAAGATGCGTTACCTGCGCGCTCGCCCAGCCCGTTCATCGTGCATTCCACCTGCCTTGCGCCATTGAGCACCGCGGCCAAAGAGTTCGCGACGCCAAGGCCGAGGTCATTATGGCAATGGACGCTTATTATTGCCCTGTCGACGTTAGACACATTCTCTTTTATGCCTCTTATTATATTGGCGAATTCAAAAGGCGTAGAGTATCCTACCGTGTCAGGTATATTTACGGTCTTGGCGCCGGCGTCTATTACAGCCTCGACCACTTTATACAGGAACTCTCTGTCCGTGCGTGACGCGTCCTCAGGCGAAAATTCGACATCGCTGCATCTCTTCCCGGCGTACTTCACCGCGGCCACAGCCAACTTCAATATCTCGTCCTCGGCTTTTTTGAGCTTATACTTCATGTGGATCTTGGAGGTGGCCAGAAATACATGTACGCGCGGACATTTCGAATACTTCACCGCGTTATAGGCTGCATCGATATCTTTTTTTATCGCCCTCGCCAGGCCGCATATGGAGGGGCCCTTCACCTCTTTTGCGACGCGCCTGACCGCCTCAAAATCGCCGGGGCTCGATATGGGGAATCCCGCCTCGATAACATCGACGCCGAGTATAGCCAGCTGCTTCGCTATCTCGATCTTCTCGTTGATATTGAGGCTCGCTCCGGGGCACTGCTCCCCGTCCCTGAGTGTCGTATCGAATATTATTATTTTTTCATCCATGGCATCATGTTTCTCAAAGATTGTCCGACTTTCTCTATCGGATGCTCATCGCCCGCTTTCATGAGAGCGTTCCAGTTCGCTCGGCCCGTCTCGTTCTCTTTGATCCACTCGCGGGCGAATTTACCGCTCTTGATCTCTTTCAGCATCTTCTGCATCGCTTTGCGAGTCCTATCGGTGATTACCCTGGGGCCGCGCGTGATATCGCCGTAGCAGGCTGTGTTGGAAACGCCGCGCCTCATCCCCGCTATGCCTCTCTCCTGTATCAGGTCGGTGATGAGCTTCAACTCATGCAGAACTTCAAAGTACGCTATCTCCGCCTGATATCCGGCATTGACAAGTGTGTCAAACCCGGCCATGATAAGCTCGCTCACTCCGCCGCAGAGGACGGCCTGCTCTCCGAAGAGATCCGTCTCGGTCTCCTCTTCGAATGTCGTTTCAATAACACCGGCCCTGGTGCCGCCTATACCCTTGGCGTACGCTAACGCCATCTTCATGGCATTGCCGGATGAGTCCTGATAGATAGCCACTAAACATGGAACTCCCTTGCCCTCTTCGTACATCTTTCTCACCAATGCGCCCGGCCCTTTGGGGGCGATCATGACGACGTCGATCTTCTTTGAAGGTTTTATCTGTTTAAACCTTATATTGAAACCGTGCGAGAATATCAGCACCTTGCCTTTGGTCATATTCTCGGCGATCTGTTCTTTGTAAACCTTCGCCTGCACGTGATCTTCGGTCAATATCTGTACGAGATCCGCGGCAGCCGAAGCTTCTTTTGCCGAAACAGGATTAAAACCATCCGCCTTGGCCTGTTCATAATTTTTTGTTCCCGGTAACTCGCTCACGACCACATCGAGACCCGAATCCCGTAAATTTAAACTCTGTCCACGCCCCTGGATGCCATATCCTATAACCGCTATCTTCTTCCCTTTTAGAATGCTTATATCGGCATCCTTGTCATAGTAAATCTTTGCCATTTTCCTACTCCTCCTTTTTATTTACTCATTCACTTCAGGCTTTCCGTCAGCCTTCATACCTTTTTCGCCCGTTCCGAGCGCTATCCTGCCGGTCCTGACCACCTCGACTATACTGAATGGCTTCAAAAGCTCGATCAGACCGTTTATCTTATTTGAATCGCCGGCGACTTCTGCGCTTACCGAGCCTGGCAAGGCGCTCACTACTCTACCACCGACGGATTCAACCGCTTCCAGCACATTCTTTTGATTCTCCGCGTTGACAGCCACTTTTATCAACATGAGTTCCCTGTCGACAAATTCACCTTCTTTAAAATCGACGACCTTGATGACGTCGATCAGTTTATTCAGCTGTTTCTTTATCTGCTCGAGCGTCTTATCGTCGCCTTTCGAGATTATCGTCATCCTCGATACGGTAGGGTCTTCCGTCTCCCCCACCGCCAGAGAGTCGATATTAAAACCGCGGGCACTGAACAAGCCCGCTATGCGCGCAAGAACGCCGAACTTATTCTCGACCAGCACAGATATTGTATGTCTCACCCCGCTCCTTTGGCAAATTTATTATTATATTTGCCTATAACATTTTGCATACCCATTAAATTTGGTTTTTCCACATAATAGTGCAGTGCCAAAGGGGCGGGGCTCATGCTAAACCGCCGCTTATCATCTTATTTATCGCCTCGCCCGCGGGAACCATCGGGAAGACATTCTCTTCCTGCTCGACGCGGAAATCTATTACGACAGTATTGTTTATCTTCAACGCCTTATCTATAGCCTTCCTCACGTCCTTCTTCTTTGTTATCCTCATGCCGACGGCCCCGTAGCTCTCGGCCAGCTTGACAAAATCGGGAGTATCCGCGCAGAGCTTCGTATATGAATATCTCTTCTTGTAAAATAGCTCCTGCCACTGCCTGACCATGCCAAGGCAGGAGTTGTTCAATATGATTATCTTGACCGGCGTCTTTTCGATGACGGCAGTGGCGAGTTCTTGTATATTCATCTGGATAGACCCGTCTCCCGCCACATCGAATACCGGCATCTTCGGCCTGCCGAGCTTGGCGCCGATGGCCGCCGGAAAACCGTATCCCATGGTCCCCAATCCGCCGGAAGAGATTATCGTCCGGGGTTTGATGAATTTAAAATATTGAGCGGCCCACATCTGGTTCTGCCCGACCTCCGTACAGATTATGGCGTTGCCTTTAGTCGCTTCATATATCTGCTCGACGACATACTGCGGGCGCAGCTTCTCATCAATCTTATACTTCATCGGATAGGTCTTCTTCCACCCGTCTATGGTCTTAAGCCAATCTTTCGTATCCGGCTTCTTTACCATCTTATTAAGCTGTTTCAATACGATAGCGGCATCTCCGACTATCGGTATATCCACATCGACGGTCTTCGAGACGCTCGCCGGGTCTATGTCTATATGTATGACGCTTGCATGAGGAGCGAAAGCATCGAGCTTTCCAGTCACGCGGTCATCGAAACGAGCGCCGACAGCTATGATGAGATCGGAATCCATTATGGCGTGGTTTGCGTAAGCCGTGCCGTGCATGCCGAGCATACCGAGCGCCAGCTTGTGGGTCATCGGGAACGCTCCGAGCCCCAGAAGCGTCATCGTGACCGGTATGTCATTCTTCGTGGCTAGAGAATAGACTTCATCGGACGCGTCGCAAGCTATCGCTCCGCCGCCCACGTAAAGGATAGGCCTCTTCGATTCGCTGATGGCTTTGGCCGCGCGCTTTATCTGTCCGGGGTGGCCATTATAAGTGGGATTGTACCCGCGCATTTGGACCTTTTCAGGGTACGCGAACTCCGTCTCCTGCATCTGTATATCAGATGGAATATCGACCAGTACCGGACCGGGCCTTCCCGTAGAAGCGACATGGAAAGCCTCTTTGATCACTCTCGCCAGATCCTTGATATCCTCTACGAGATAGTTATGTTTTGTAATAGGCCGCGTAATGCCGGTGATATCGGCCTCTTGGAAAGCGTCGTTGCCTATCAAAAAACTCTTAACCTGTCCGGTGATGGCTACCATAGGTATCGAGTCCATATAAGCAGTAGCTATACCGGTAACAAGATTCGTGGCGCCGGGTCCCGACGTCGCCAGGCAGACGCCAACCTTACCGGTAGCTCTTGCATAACCGTCGGCTGCGTGCGCCGCCCCCTGTTCGTGTCTGGTCAGGATAAATCTGATCGGAGCGTCGTAAAGCTGGTCGAATATCGGCAGGACCTGACCGCCCGGATAACCGAAGATCACCTCGACATTCTCTTTCTTCAAGCACTCTATCAGTATTCTTGCGCCATTCATTTTCATGACTATACTTTTAAGATAGCGCCTTCGGAAGCCGATGAAACGGACTTCGCGTAACGCGCCAAATATCCTTCCTTCTCTTTTATCTCCGGAGCGTGCCATTTCGCGAGACGCGCCTTTATCTCGGCATCGCTCACTTTCAACTCGAGCTTCCTCTTCGGAATATCAAGCACGATCTCGTCACCATCTTCGATTATGGCTATGAGGCCTCCCGCTTGAGCCTCGGGAGAGATGTGACCTATGCAGGGGCCTTGCGTCCCTCCGGAAAATCTTCCATCGGTAATTAGCGCCACATCTTCGGCCAGGCCCATTCCTACGATCGCCGCTGTAGGAGATAGCATCTCTCTCATGCCCGGACCGCCCTTAGGGCCTTCGTAACGGATAACTATGCAATCGCCTTTCTTGATCTTGCCTGCCATGATCGCCTGCATGCAAGTCTCTTCGGAATCGAAGACGCGCGCCTTGCCAGTAAAGTTCATCATCTTTGACGAGACTGCCGTCTGCTTCACAACGCTGCCTTCGGGCGCTATATTGCCTTTCAGCACGGCGATGCCGCCCTCGGCATGATACGGGTTCTTAATATCACGAATGACGGTCTCGTCTAAAATCTGAGCGTCATTGGCTATCTGACTTATCGTCTTTGAACTGCATGTCATAACGTCATTAAGCATATTCTTCATGCGCTTCATTATCGCAGGAATACCTCCGGCATATTCTAAGTCCTCCATGAAGTGCTCTCCACCAGGAAGAATATTCGTAATATGCGGCGTCTGGCGCGATATGGAATCAAAGGTGTCTATAGATAACGGCACTTCGAACTCCTTGGCTATCGCCAATAGATGCAGAACTGTATTAGTTGAACCGCCAAGCGCCATATCGATCTTGATAGCGTTCTCGAATGCCTCTTTTCTCATTATGGTCCGCGGCAGAATATTGCGCCGGACGAGATTGACGATCTTCTCTCCCGACTCCTGCGCTATCCTGTCCTTCTTGGCGGAGACCGCCAGCGCGGTAGCGCAACCCGGAACGCTCATACCGAGCGCTTCGGTCACGCAGGCCATAGAATTTGCAGTGTATAATCCCTGGCACGCTCCCGCGCCCGGGCACGCGCACATCTCGAGATTACACATCTCTTCCTGTGAGATATCGCCTTTCTTGAATTTGCCAACTGCTTCAAAAGTGTCTTTAACGAGCGACAGGCGCCTGCCCTTATAATTTCCGCTCATCATGGGGCCCGCGGTAACAAATATGGATGGAATATTCAATCGGCCGACACCCATCATCATACCGGGCGTGATCTTGTCGCAATTGGTCAGACAGACGAGCCCGTCAAAAGAATGCGCCTTACAGATGGTCTCGACCATATCGGCTATAAGCTCACGCGAGGCTAGCGAATACTTCATGCCGGAATGGCCCATAGCGATGCCATCGCAGATGCCCGGGATGCCGAAGAAGAACGGCACGCCGCCCGCCATGCATATTCCCCGCTCAATAAAGCGCTCGAGCCTGTCCATATGTATATGGCCCGGGATAATATCGGTCCTGGATGTGGCAACCGCTATAAAAGGCTTTGCCATATCGTCTTTTGATATACCTGTGGCGTATAGTAGGCTCCTCGCCCCCGCTCTCTCAATACCCTTCTTGATCTTGTCGCTCTTCATAGTAGATAGCTCCTATATAGTCCTAAAATTATATACTATACCTTTATGGGGTGTCAATTGAATATATCCAGGTAAGATCTTGAAACGAAGGATGCGTTTTTTACCAGCGGGCAAGATGCAGCCGCTCCAATCCCTTAATCATCCTCTGCCGAAATACACACCCTATTTTTTCCTTTTTTCTTGGCTTCATACAATGCGTCATCAGCTCTTTTGATCAGGGAATCCACAGTATCTTTCGGCCTGTATGCTGCGACCCCGAAACTGGCCGTTACCTTGTAACTATCTTTCTCGCCCTTGACGCCGCTATTTTCCGTATTTTTTCTGACCTTCTCGGCTATGGATAATGCCTCTTTCATGTTAGCTCCGTTTAAGAGCATTATCATCTCTTCCCCGCCATACCTGGCCACTATATCGGAAGAACGCGACCCGGCCTTTAAGACATTGGCCACCTCTATTAAAACCATGTCTCCCACCAGGTGCCCGTAGGTATCATTGAACTGTTTAAAATTATCTATGTCGCTCATCACAATGGCGAATCTCTTAGATTGGTCCATGGCCGCGAACATGATCTCCGCCTCAAGAAGCATCTTGAAATATTTTATATTGTATAATCCTGTCAGCCCGTCTGTAATAGCCATCTTGAGAAATCTTTTTCTCTCCGCGAATATACGTATAAAATTCGATGCTCCTATCAGTATCGAGCTCACTAATATGCCTAATAAAGGCACGCCCGTATCGATCCTAATGCCGGATCTGAATAGAATAAGAGACGCCGCAAAATAGACGACTCCGCCCGCAAGAACTAGAAGATACTCCTTTACGGGGCGGTTCCCCAGCATCGCAAAGGCCGGGAAGACGGCAAGAAGATAGATAAGGATGATATTAACGATTGCCGGCGGAAAGTAGATAAATCTCTTGTTCACAATGTTGTCTACAACGGTGGCCACTATGCCTATCCCGGGATATTGCGCCTCCATGGGAACCGAGCTTATGTCGTATAACCCTATAGCGGTGACGCCCACGAGGCATATGCTGTTTTTAAAATCTTTTAAGTCTATTCCGGGACTCTTCCCTTCCGACATATCTTTGTAGGCGCTCAAGACGTCGAGGAAAGAGTAGTGCTTAAATGTATTCTGCCATTTGCCGAGCCAGTTGATCAGCATGGTATTTTTTGCCGTAAGCGGTATCTTGAAGTCGCGCCCCGATTCGGAAATGACTATGTATTTCGAATCCACTTCTTTTATCTGAGCGTCCGTATAATCAAGGGCTATCTTAAGGGCTATATGCGGCAGACGACCTTCCGCGGTATCAAAGAGAAGCGGGATGTTTCTTACGATGCCGTCCTCATCGCGGTAGATATTCATGGCGCCGGTGCCTTTAAGATTGGCGCTAAAGCGCCCCAGGGGCATCAGGGCGTCTTTTGTATCGAAAGGAGTTGACTGAAAAACAAAAGGTAAATATACGTTGGCATTTGCCTTTAGCGATTCCTCAAACAGAATATCTTCTTTTTCGTAGTCGGAAGGTTCGGAAAACAGAACATCAAAATATACATATTTTACGCCCAGCTTTTTCAACACGCCTGCCATCGTGGCATGCCAGGAACGGTCCCATGGCCAACGTCCTACGCTGGCGATATC
>JAPLMH010000027.1 GCA_026387135.1 Candidatus Omnitrophota bacterium
CTTAAGAAAGCTACCGCGGGGCGCTTGCCCGTAAGTTTCTGGAAGAGCGTTGCTGAAGCGACCGCTATGCCGGCCAGCGGCCTGGCGTTCGGCGAAGGATTAACGCCGCAATCCGCAAATATGAATACGCCTTTTTCTCCGTAAACGCAATTCGGCACTTCCATCAGGAAGGCTCCGGAGACAACGCCTATCTCCCTGTCTATGCTTAAACATCTCAATGCCGCGCGTATGACATCCGGCGTGGTATGGCTAGCACCCGCCACGAATCCATCTGCTGTCCCGTCCTTCACAAGCATGGCGCCAAATGTCAGGTAGTCGGTCAATACTGTCTTGCGGGCCTCTTCCGGGGTTATACCCTTAAGTTTGCGTATCTCATAATACTCCGCGGCCATTCTGTCGATATCTTTATAGCCCTTCGGATCAATAACCTCAACATACGAAGAGTTCCTGCTCTTGATGCTCTTCCTTACTGAATCGTCACCCACGACCACGAGATTTGATATCTTGTTATCCAGGATACACTCTATCGCTTCCATAGTCCTGGCGTCTTCGCTTTCCGGAAGGACGATCCTCTTTAAATTCTTCTTTGCGCGTTCCCTTATCTGCTCAAGAATACTCACGAATGCAACTCTCCTTATCTGGCCAACTTCTTCTTTAGTAAAAACTGGACTTTTTTCGGGATGAAATTTTTCACGTCGGCGCCAAGCCTTGCGGCCTCTTTCATCAGCTTGCTCGAAATATACGAGTACGATTCGTTCGGCATCATGAATATAGTTTCGATATCGCCCGATAATTTTCTATTCGTAAGGGCCATCTGGAATTCTGACTCAAAGTCCGATATCATGCGCAGCCCACGTATCATGACCCGCGAGCCTTTGCTCTTAACGTAATCTACTACAAGACCGTTAAAATCGTCAACGATGACGTTCTTTAAAGGCCTTACCGAATCCTCTATCATGAAAACCCTCTCTTCAACGCTGAATAGAGGGTTCTTGTCCTCATTGTGGGCTACAGCTACTATGACTTTATCGTATATCTTAGCCGCTCTTTTGATTATATCAATATGCCCGTATGTGATAGGATCAAATGTTCCGGGGTATACAGCTATCCTCGATCTCTTCATGAGGTTCTTCTTAAGATTGTTATCACCGTGTCGCCGTATCTTCTTTCGTCTACAAAAACAAGGCGCTCAAGCTCCGCCACCTCGAGCGCGTCTTTCTTAAAATGCTCCACTATTACCTGCCCAACGGGCGCTACTATATCATAAGAGTCTATATTTATCAAGCACTTTTTAGCCATATCCCTGTAATAAGGCGGGTCCAGGAATACGATATCGTACTTTTCGGGGGCCAGGGCTAGTTTCGCGGGAAGCTTTAGGGCGTCGGCCTTTATTATGCCATATACGGTATCTGGAACGTCAAGCGACTTTAGATTAGATTTAATCGTCTGAATACAGCGGAAGTTATTATCGACAAAAGTTACGCTTCCGGCTCCCCTGGATATCGCTTCTATGCCAAAAGCGCCCGAGCCGGCAAAGAGCTCAAGGATCCTCTTGCCGGTGATGTCGCCCAATATGTTAAACAGCGCCTCTCTGACCTTATCCTGTGTGGGCCGCATCTCTACGCCTCTCGGCATAGCTATCGACCGGCTCTTGTACTCTCCGCCTATTATCCTCATCTACCCCACCCTTACCAGCTCTAGCCTTCCCCTGAACCTCTCATATAAACTCTTCTTCAATAACTGATGGTGCTCCTCCAAAAGTTTCGGATCTTTTTCGATGAGCGCGAACGCCTCGATCCTCGCAAGCTCCATTATACCAAAATCTTTTGCCAGATTTCCGAACCTTATCTCGGGAAGACCGTGCTGTCTGGTGCCGAACATTTCACCCGGACCGCGCAGGTCCATATCGGTCTCCGCTATCTCAAACCCGTCTAGCGTGCCCTCTATGGCTTTGAGCCTTTCGGCGCCATTATCCGTCTTGGGATCCGCCAATAGTATGCAATATGATTCATGGCCGCCGCGCCCTATCCTGCCGCGCAATTGGTGCAGCTGCGACAGGCCGAACCTGTCGGCATTCTCGATCATCATCACCGATGCGTTCGGAATGTCTATGCCCACCTCTATGACTACGGTAGAGACCAGGACCTTTATCTTACCTTTTTTAAAATCCTTCATTACTTTATCTTTTTCTTTGGTGCTCATCTTTCCGTGCAAAAGCCCGACTTCGTATCCGGCGAAGACTTCGTCCTTCAGCTTCTCAAATGTCGCGACTGCCCCGGCACAGCCCGCGGCCTTTGTCTCTATGAGCGGGCATACCACATACGCCTGACGCCCCTCGATCAACTCTTCCTTGATGAAGTCGTACATCCGGAGCCTCTTCTCTTCCTCGACCCAGTATGTGGTGATCGGCTTTCTGCCTTTCGGCAGTTCCTTTATGGTAGAGATATCGAGATCCCCGTATACAGTCAGCGCCAGCGTCCTCGGTATAGGCGTCGCTGTCATTATAAGAACGTGAGGATTGAGCCCCTTCCGCCGCAGTAACGCGCGCTGAGCAACCCCGAATTTATGCTGCTCATCTATCACCACGAGACCAAGATTCTTGAACTCCACGGAGACCTGGATCACCGCATGCGTTCCCACTACTATATCCGCTCTCCCATCTTTGATCTCAGAGTATACCCTGTCCCTTGTCTTCGTATCCATGCCGCCTATCAGCAGGACGACATTTATTCCCAGCGGCATTAGTAATTCGCTCAATCCTATGAAGTGCTGGCGCGCCAATACCTCTGTCGGCGCCATGATGACGCTCTGAAAGCCGTTCTGGACCGCTAGCACAAGGGCATGGGCGGCTACCACGGTCTTCCCGCTCCCTACATCGCCCTCGAGAAGCCTGTTCATAGGTTTAGCTCCGGACATATCGCGCTCTATTTCCGATATGGCCTTCTTCTGGCCATCGGTCAATTCAAACGGAAGCGCCTTCTTAAAAGATCCTGACAGCTCTCCGGCAGTCATGCTATGTCCGAACGCCGCCTCTTCAGGCGCGCGACCCTTCTTACGGATGGCGAGAGCTAATTGCAGGATAAAGAACTCTTCGAAGACGATCCTCTTATACGCCTTCTCCAGCATCTCAAAATTTGTGGGAAAATGTATATTGCGCAGCGCAAATTTTATATCCACAAGTTTTTGGCGCGCTATTATGTAGGTGGGCAGACGTTCGACCGCAAACCTGACGCATTCGGTCATAGCCTTAAAGGTCAGGCTTCTCAAAAACCTCTGCGTCAAGGTTTGAGACAACGAATATACCGGAACGATCCTGCCGATATTCACCGAATCCGTTTCTAGTCCTTCCATTATCTCATACTCGGGCTGGACCATCTGCAGCCTGTCATATATCTCCACCTTGCCGTACAGGATCACCTTATCGCCCGCCTTCAACATGTCCCTTAAGTACGGCTGATTGAACCATACAGCATGTATGGACCCCGTGAGGTCCGCCACCACCGCCTGAAATATCGATGCGCCGGATCTGCCCGTGCGCGAACTTAAACTGACTATCTCTCCCTGTATAGTTCTGGCCTCGCCCGGCTTCAGGTCCTTTATCGCCGTAACGCTGGAGCGGTCTTCGTATCTTTTGGGGAGATAGTAAAGTATATCCTCTATCGTATTTATGCCCGCCCGTGCGAGATATTCGCTCTTTTTAGGCCCCACGCCCTTGATATACCGGACTTGGGTCTTTAAACTATTTTTCTCTTGCATATAAGATTCACCTGTGTTAACATATCGCCCACTAAAGGAGCGATAAAAAAATGTCCAAAATATGTTTCATCTGCGGCAAAAAACCACAAGCCGGAAGGACAATTAAGCGCCGGGGCTTGTCTAAAAGAAAAGGCGGCGTCGGCTTAAAGATCACCGGCGTCAATATACGGCGTTTCATGCCGAACCTTAAGAGCGTCCGGGCTATTGTGGACGGCTCGCCCAAAAGGATCCGGGTCTGCGTAAAATGTCTCAAGGCCGGCAAGGTCAAAAAAGCCACCTAATTCTAACATAATCATAGGTTAAACGTCAATCCGCGTAAGCAATGCGCGGATCTTCGTTTTTAATAAGCATCAAACCGGTATTGACAAAACGTCAAATCGTGATATACTAACTGAACAAGGAGCTATCGATGAGCATAGGTAAAACGATACACGCTTTGCGCAAAGAGAACAAGATGACCCTTCTTGAACTTGCCGACAAGTCGGGCGTAGCGCTCGCCACCTTAAGCAGGATGGAGAACGGCAAGATGACCGGCACCCTTGAGTCGCACATGAAGATCTGTGATGCGCTTGATATAGCCCTGCCGGAGCTTTACAAAAATCTATACCATTCAAAGAAAGCTATTGATATACAGGAACAGAGACCCCGTTCGGAAGTATTTATCCATGATAAAAGAGCGTCGGAAGAGATACTAGCCTCAAAAATATTAAATAAGAAGATGCTGCCCATCCTGATCAAGCTGAGCAAAGGCGGGAAAACCCGCAGGGATCAGACGCGCCTGGGGGTCGAGAAATTTGTATATGTTCTGGATGGAAAGATCGAGGCAAACATAGGCGAAGAAAAATACGATCTTATGAAGGGTGACACACTATACTTCGAGGGATCCGCGCCGCATTTTTTTAAGAACACCCATAGTCATGACACAAAACTGCTCTGCGTAGTCTCGCCCGCAAAACCGTAAGCAAAAGCTACTCTACGGCTTGCCGTTATTAAGTATATTCCCTTTTTCGTAGGCTAAGAGAAAAGCGCTGACTATGATCGGGTCGAACTGCGTGCCCGACTTTGCTTTTAATTCCCTGACGGCTTCTTCAACAGTCTTTTTCTTCCGGTAGGGTCTGTTCGTGGTCATGGCGTCAAATGCATCGGCCACCGCTATGATCCTGGCCACAAGAGGTATGTCGTTACCCGCCAGGCCATCGGGATAACCCGAGCCGTCATAGCACTCCTGATGGTGCCGCACCTCCTTGGCAACGTCGCTCAATTCTTTAATAGGATACAATATAGCCGCTCCTATTATCGAATGCTTCTTGATCTCTTCATACTCTTCCGGCGTCAGTTTTCCGTTCTTACTTAATATATAATCCGGTATGCCTATCTTGCCGACATCATGAAGCAGCGCGGATATCTGAAGCGTCTCCCTGAAATTCTTATAATGGCCTACCTCCGGGACTCCGTCGAGCTCCTTCGCTATCGAAAGACAATAGTTCGTCACTCTCTCCGTATGACCGTGAGTATACTGGTCTCTCGCGTCTATAGCAGCGGCAAGAGCTATAGATGTGTGTATAAATATCCTATGCTCGCGGACGTATAACTCCTTAACCTCTTCTATCTTTTGCTGTAGGTTTTCGATCAACTGCGCATTGGCAATAGCCATCGCCGCGTCATTGGCCAAAGTGACGAAGAAACCCATCTCCTCGCGGTTAAAGGCCTCGCCGGATATCTTTTCGCCCAGGACAAGTATCCCGAGCAGGTCTCTCTTAAAGTAACAGGGCACGCAAAGGACGGCCGTCAGAAGATCCATCTGCTTCTTTACTGCCAGAAACAGATAACCGTACAAAGCCTACGGGGATCCTTAAACCGGTGGTGCCTTTAGAGTCTATTAAAATATAAGACCTCTTCTCCTCCCTATAGAGAAGCACAGCGGTATGCATTACTTTGAGCTGATCATCGATGGTCTTGACTATCATCTTGATAAGGTGCTCGGGCTTCTTAAACCTTATCATGGTCCTGGATGCCGCTTCAAGGAATGACTGGTAATCCTGTTTTTGCAATACACCGTCCCTGGACAAAGATGTATTGAAGAGATTGGGATTAGGGCTTAGCGGCGATATCCCGCCCTGATGGTCCATCAGCTTCTCAACAAACCAATCTTGAAGCTTCCCCCAGCTTGGCGCTTTTTTGTGTACGGACATCAACTATCCTTTCAAATTTTTTAGCACCGTTTGTTCAAGGTAATCCAGAATCAGCCGTAACCATTATTATCTTAATACTCCTATCCAATTCTTTGATATGCCTTAATGCCGCAAGCCCATCCATGCCTTTCATCTTTATATCGAGCAGCACAAGGTCCGGCCTCTCCTTCTTCGCTATGGCCAGGGCCTCCTCACCATTTAAGGCCGTGAATACATGAAACCCTCTGTCCTTAAAGAAGGTCTTAACAAAGTCACATATGTCAGTCTCATCATCAACAACCAACAACTTGTGCATATACTCTCCTTTAACTTTGAGCTGCTTTATTTACCGCTTCCTCTAGTTCACGCAGGGATGCAACCGGTTTATCAAAATAAGCATACGCGCCCATCTTCAGGAGCCGAGCTTTCGTCTTTCCGCCGTCATCATATGCCGTGACAAATATCACTTTTGGTGACGGGTGCATCGATCTCAAAAGCGACAGGACCTCGTCTCCGTCTATGCCCGGCATCTTCAGGTCCATCAAAACCACGTCGGGTTTCTTCTCTTTAACAAGCTCGATGCCTTTTGTTCCGCGGACAGCCACTGTGATATCGTATCCACGCGGCTCAAAATATGTTTTTATCATATCTATGAATTCTACCTCATCATCTATCGCGACCATCTTGACTTTTGGCATCTTATACTCTGCTTTCCCGGCTTGTTGTCGCTGGAAATTCGATAGTGAACGTAGTGCCCTCGCCCACTTTCGTCTCTTTGAGGTATATCTTGCCGCCGTTCTTTTCCACGACCTGTCTCACTATGAATAACCCCAGGCCCGTACCTTTTCCCGGCTCTTTTGTGGTGAAGAATGGGTTAAACAGCTCTTTTAATTTATCATCAGGTATACCGGAACCGGTATCTTTAACGTCTATGAATACTTTCCCCTCATCCTGTTTTACGGCAACGATAATTTTCCCTTTTTCACCTATGGCCTGACCGGCGTTTCTAATTAGATTAAACAACACCTCCTGGAGCTGTTTTTTATCGACAAGCATGCCCGGCAGATCTTTTTCGATATGCTTCTCAAACTCTATCTTATCCAGTTTTAACTCATAGCCTACCAGCCCAAGAACATCGTCGATCTCTTTATCTATGTTGACGAGCTCCGCCTCCCCCTTCGCCGGCTTAGCAAAGCTCGACAGCTTCTTTGTTATGGCGGTCGCCCTGTCCGTCTCCTTTATAACCTTTGTCATGATCTCCTTGGCCTTTGTCAAAAGCTCCTCAGAACTCTTATTGTTGTAGAGCCCGTCTTTCACGTTCAACAGGAAGGCCTCGCATTGACCGCGGGCTATACCGAGAGGATTGCATATCTCATGGTTTATACCGGCGGATAGGGTCCCTATAACGGCCATCTTCTCTCTTTGCGCCGCTTCCGCCTGAGCCTTGCCAAGCTCGCTGAATAGCCGGGCATTAGATATTGCTATTGCGAGAGTTCGCGCCAAAGGCAAAAGTATATCAAGATCATCCTGAGAATAATCTTCGTCGGACTTTTTCTTGCCTAATGACAGTATGCCCATGACATCATTATGCAGCACCATGGGTATGATGAGCTCGGCATTCAATTTATCGATGATCTCCTGGATCGAAGGCGGTATATAGACCCTTCTCTCTATGAGCTCCTTCTTTAATAGATAACCGTGCGTCTGTTCCAGGAAAGTCACTATCCCGTCGGGCCGTACCAATACCACTCTGGGGTCCTTTACGTCGCGCGAAGCTACAACATCAAACTGCCGCTTCTCCTCGTTGAGCAGTAATACGGCGCTGGAGCTCACTTTCACTATATCCGCGAGTTTATCCACCGTCAGGTTTACGAGTTTATCCAGGTTTACGACTGTAAGCACTTCGGATGTAAAAGTCCTCAATAGCTCCCTGTAATCGTACTTCTTCTGAAATAGGTGCCTATCGGTAACATTAATAAGAAAAATTTCCATGCGCCTTAAGGATAGTATGATTATGATGCCGCTTAATATTGAGCCTATAAGCCTGCCGCCGGTGCCTGCACTTCTGAATATGTAGTCCTGGATAAGCAGGGTCGGCAGTACCAATATCGCAAAGACCGATGCCAGAAGGCCCGCAAATACAAGGGTCTTCTTCACTATCACTTCTATATTCATCAGTTGGTGCCGGGCTATCGCATATGCGATCATAGCCAGAAAGGCCGTGGAAAATACAAATCCAAAGGGATACAGCGCGATACCGTAATTCGGCAGGAAATCTATACAGGCGGGCGCATACAAAAAATACGCCCAGAACATATATTTTATCTGCTCTCTCCTGTTATCATCGAAGAGCGAATTCCTTTTTATAAAACTGTAGGCCGTATGAAAGATGGACAAACTTATGAGGCTCATAAAGAATACCAGGAATACCGGATGCAGGACCGAAGCGCGCGGATAGTATCCCCAATAATATTTTATCAAGCCGTTCGTGAATAGATCCGTAAAGAGGTGCAGATACGTGAAGATCCCCGCTATCACATAAGCGGCATAAGCGACGATCCTCT
>JAPLMH010000058.1 GCA_026387135.1 Candidatus Omnitrophota bacterium
GCAATCCTGTTTACCTCTCTCTTTATTTCACCGAGAGTGTATTCGTAGACCTCCACAGGCTTGCCTATGGGGTCGGATATATCCAGGTCCTCACAGGCGCTTGAATCATCAATCCGGCCATACTGTTTCAAGATGTGCGTCTTGGACCGAGCCTCTGGAACGCGCTTTATTATGTCATCCATATGATGAGCCGCCATGACAAGTATCAGATCGGAGTCCATTATCATTTCATCGGTAAGTGCTTTGGACCGAAACCCCGAGACATCGATGCGTTCACGCTTCATAGCTTCTATCGTCTCCCGCGTAGGATGAAATCCGTCTATGGCGCTCACCCCGGCAGAATTTACACGTATATCATTTTTGCCTAGCCCCTTGAGGGCATCTTTCATAAGGGCCTCGGCCATTATAGACCTGCAGCTGTTCCCTGTGCAAACAAAAAGGATCTTCTTTGTCTTATCCATTCACTACTCTCGATAGTTCCTCTTCTTTTATGGCGCCCGCCCTCATTATCTTGAACGGGTCCACGGTAAGATCCACCACCGTAGACTCAAGCCCGACTTCGGCCCTGCCGCCGTCGATGATCATGTCGATCTTGCCTTCGAGGTCCGCCATGGCCTCATCTGCCGTGACCGGCGCCGGCCTGCCGCTTAGATTAGCGCTCGGGGCAACGACGGGAACGCCCGACGCCCTTATCAGTTCAAGCGCCGTCTTATTCGCTGGCATCCTGAACCCTATCTTACGGCCATCGTCCGACTTCAAAATTATCGTGAGGGGCCCCGGCCAGAATCGGGCTATTAATTTTTCAGCGGTGACGGTTATCACACAGCCCATATCCCTGATCATCTTCAGATCGGATATATGCACGGTGAACGGCTTCCCCTCGGGCCTGGCCTTCACCCTGTAAAGCCTCTCCAGAGCCTTTTCGTCGAGAAGGTTTGCCGCTATCCCGTAGACAGTCTCCGTGGGAAAGACGACAAGGCCGCCATTCTTTATGATCTTGGCCGCGGCAGCTATTTTCTCTTTATCCGGCTTTTCGGGATCTATCTTTATTACGGACGCTTTCAACGAGCGATCTCTTTAAGTTGTCTAATTTTTTTGCCACAGCCTTATCGGCAACCCCCAGGATCTGGAGGGCCAGTATAGCCGCATTCTTAGCACCCGTCTTCCCGATCGCTACCGTAGCTACCGGCACGCCTGAAGGCATCTGCACCGTGGAGAGAAGGGAGTCTATGCCTTTGAGTTCTTTCGTCTCCATAGGAACGCCTATAACAGGAAGAGTTGTGTGGCTTGCCACCACCCCGGCCAGATGAGCGGCGCCGCCGGCGCCCGCTATTATCACGGAGAGACCTCTTTCCCTGGCGCTCTTGGCAAATTTTGCGGTGTCATCGGGTGAGCGATGCGCCGACAATATCCTGACTTCACAGCCTATCCCGTACTCCGTAAGCACCTTTACCGCCTCATCCATCGTAAGAAGATCGGAATCGCTTCCCATCATCACCGCCACCCTTGGTCTATTTGCCATAAATGTGCTCCTCTTTTTTTAATTTTGTACTTTAACCGCTCTGTGACCTATGTCCCTGCGATAATGCATCCTGTCAAAAGATATCTTGCCGAGCGCATTGTAACAATTATTGATGGCATCTTTTATATCCGAGCCCAGGGCCGTGACATTCAAAACCCTTCCGCCATTGGTCAAAAATGTACTGCTGCCGTCGGTAGCGCGCCTGCCGGATTTGGTGCCCGCATGGAATACGACCACATCTTTAAGGGGCTTTACAAGCTCTATGCCTTTGACCTCGATACCTTTTTCATAATCGCCGGGATAGCCTCCGGCCGATGCCACAACCGAAACACAAGGCCTGCGGTCCCATTCGAGCGAATAGTTCTCCAGCTTTCCGTCTATCGACCTCATCATCAGCTCTACCAGATCGCTTTTAAGTCTCGGCACTATAGCCTGTGTCTCCGGATCACCGAAGCGGGCGTTGAACTCAAGCACTCTGGGACCTTCTTTGGTAAGCATTATGCCGGCATAGAGTACACCTCTGTAGGGCTTGCCGTCTCCGGCCATGCCACTTATTACAGGATATATGACCTTGTCCATGACCTCTTTAAATATGGCATCCGTAACCGACGGCGACGGGGAATACGCGCCCATGCCGCCCGTATTAGGCCCATTGTCTCCGTCAAAAATCCTCTTATGGTCCTGGCTCGAAGCGAGCGGCACCACGCTCTTGCCGTCGGATACCACTATTATTGAAGCCTCCTCGCCTGTCAGGCACTCTTCTATGATGATCTTCTTTGCCGCATCGCCAAAAGATCTCTTCACCATCATCTCGTTCACCGCGTCTTTGGCCGACGCTATTGTTTTACATACCACTACGCCCTTTCCGGCGCAAAGACCGTCGGCCTTTACTACCAGCGGCGCTTTCTTCCCGTCAAGATACTTAAGGGCTTCGTTGGCATTATCGAACACTTTGAAATCCGCGGTGGGAATGCCCCATCTATTCATCAGCTCTTTTGAAAATACCTTGCTGCCCTCTATAAGTGCGCAGCTCTTCGAAGGGCCGAAAACTTTTAAGCCTGCCGAGGCGAACTTATCGACTATGCCAGCAACCAGAGGGACTTCGGGCCCCACGACGGTCAGATCTATCTTCTTCTCTAAAGCAAACTTCAAGAGGCCCGCGATGTCATCGGCCTTTATATCCACAAGTTCTGCTGTTTCGGATATGCCGCCGTTGCCGGGTGCTGCATACAGCTTATCGCAAAGCTTGCTCTTCGCTATCTTCCAGCATAATGCGTGCTCTCTGCCGCCCGAACCTATGACGAGTATCTTCATAGAATAGTTACTTCTCTGTTGCCCTTAACCACTCTGCCGATGGCATAACTCTTTACGCCGTTATCGCCCAATATGCGCATCGCCCTTGCGGCGTCGCGCCTGGCAACCGCCAAAACCATACCTATCCCCATATTGAGAGTGCGGTATATCTCTCTATCGTCGACGTTGCCTCTCTTTTGCACAATAGAGAATATGGGCGGCACCGGCCATGAATACTTATCTATCTCTATCGCCAGATTCTTCGGGATTATGCGCGGCACCTTATCGTAAAACGCGCCGCCCGTTATATTGGCTATTCCCTTTATGTCGACTCTCTTTTTAAGGGCGAGAACCGGCTTAGCATAAAGGCGCGTAGGCGCCAGAAGCTCTCTCGAATGCCTTTTTAATTCAGTCTCAGTAAATATCTTTCTGATAAGAGAATAGCCGTTGGAATGCGGACCGCTGGACTCAAGGCCTATTATAAGATCACCGAGTTTAATGTGTCTGCCATCGATTATTTTGGCTCTATCGGCTATGCCCACTCCGAAGCCGGCGAGATCGTACTCCCCGTCCTTATACATTCCCGGCATCTCGGCCGTCTCTCCGCCTATCAGGGCATATCCGGCCTCCTTACACGCCTTTGCGATGCCGCCCACGATATCTCTTAAGACCTGACTCTTTATCTTGCCGGTTGATATGTAATCGAGGAAGAAGAGGCCCTCCGCTCCCGAGCATAGAATATCATTGGCGCTCATGGCGACCAGATCGATGCCGACCGTATCATGTTTATTGGCTAAAAATGCTATCTTTAGTTTTGTTCCTACACCGTCGGTAGAGGATACGAGGATGGGGTCTTTAAATCTCTTTATGTCGGGGCGGAAGAGGCCTCCGAAACTTCCTATATCGCTTATTACGCCTTTTGTCGCTGTAGACTTCGCAAGGCGCTTGTAGTCCTTCACAAGCGCATTCGCTTTATCGATATCAACCCCGGCTGTCTTATAGGTTATACGCCTCATTATTCCATTACTCTGCGAAGCACTTCCTGATATGCGCCTTCGACGTTGCCCAGGTCCCTGCGGAATCTGTCCTTGTCGAGCTTCTATTTTGTCGTCTTGTCCCAGAGCCTGCAAGTGTCGGGCGATATCTCATCGGCAAGTATTATCTTGCCCTTACATCTTCCGAACTCCAGCTTGAAATCCACCAGGATCAGGTTCTTCGAATCGAAGAACTTCTTCATGAGATCATTTATCTTGTAGGAGTACTTCTTTATAGTCTCGAGCTCTTTTTCGGTCGCGATACCGAGCGCTCTTACATGGTCGTCGTTTATCAGGGGGTCGTGCAGGGCATCTTCTTTGAAGTGCCACTCAAGGACCGGCTGCTTCAATATTATCCCTTCGTTAAGGCCGAGCAATTTGGCCATCCCGCCGGCGACGATATTGCGCATAGTAACCTCTATCG
>JAPLMH010000152.1 GCA_026387135.1 Candidatus Omnitrophota bacterium
CCTTCGACATTGCCTTCAGACTAAGAAGCTCTTCCTCCGCCATATTCATGAACTCTTTGTCATGCCCTTTCTCCTTCAGGACCTTCTCCATCTCATCAATGTCTTTCAATATCTTGCGGTACGAGTTGTACTCATTGATCAATGGCGTCAGGGCGGACATCTCCTTGGCGTAGGCCTGATACTCAGCCTGATTAGCCACGACCTTCTCATCGGCCAACAGGTCGTGAAGTTCGTCGTAGCGCTTCTTTCTCTCTTCGAGGATCCTTAAGATCATTTACGCTTTATTCTCTTCCTGTGCTTTTGGAGCTTCCGGTTTTGCAGCCGCCGGCTTTGCCTTCCCCTGCTTCTTAAGGGCCGAACGCTTCGCGAACTTCTCGACCCTGCCCGCGGAGTCTATCAGCTTCTGCTTGCCCGTAAAGAACGGATGGCACTTGGAGCATATATCCACGTGTATGACCGGTTTCGTCGATCTGGTGTGGATCGTCTCGCCGCAAACACAGGATATGGTCGCCTCTTTATATTGCGGATGTATCTTATCTTTCATCTTTTATTCCTCCTTTTTTACTTCTGGTTCAACGACATTAAAAATTCGGCGTTCGACTTTGTCTTTGACAGCTTCTCTATCAATAACTGCATCGCCTCATCCGAATTCAGCTCATTCAAGACCTTTCTCATGAGCCATATCTTCTTAAGTTCATCATCATGAATAAGAAGCTCTTCCCTTCTCGTGTTAGACCTCTTTATGTCGATCGCCGGATATATCCTCTTCTGGAAGAGATTCCTGTCGAGCTGTATCTCCATATTGCCCGTGCCTTTAAACTCTTCGAAGATGACTTCATCCATCCTTGAGCCGGTATCGACAAGCGCCGTGGCGACTATGGTAAGGCTTCCGCCTTCCTCTATCTTCCTCGCCGCGCCGAAGAATCTTTTCGGTTTCTGCAATGCGTTCGAATCGACGCCGCCCGATAGTATCTTCCCGGAATGCGGAACGCACGTATTATACGCCCTGGCAAGACGAGTGATGGAATCGAGCAGTATGACCACGTCTTTGCCGCACTCGACCAGGCGCTTCGCCTTCTCCAGCACTATCTCTGCCACCTGAATATGCCTCTCAGCGGGTTCATCGAAAGTAGAGCTGATGACCTCGCCCTTCACAAGCCTCTGCATGTCGGTGACCTCTTCCGGACGCTCATCTATGAGCAGGACTATCAGCACCACTTCCGGATAGTTCGTCGTCAGAGCATTGGCGAACTTCTGCAGAAGCACGGTCTTGCCGCTGTACGGAGGAGCGACTATCATGCCGCGCTGCCCCTTGCCGATCGGCGTAAGCATATCCATTATCCTGGTCGATGCTTCCTGCGCCTTGGTCTCCAGCAGGAATCTTTCGTTCGGATATATCGGGGTCAGGTTGTCAAACAGCGTCTTATCCTTGGTATCTTCCGGATTCCCGAGGTTCACAGCCTCGACTTTCAGAAGCGCGAAGTACCTCTCTCCCTCTTTCGGAGGCCTTATCTGGCCGCTCACCGTATCGCCGGTCCTTAAACTGAACTTTCTTATCTGCGAAGGAGATATGTAGATATCATCCGGCCCCGGCAGATAGTTATAATCCGGACTCCTTAAGAATCCGAATCCATCCGGCAATATTTCCAAAACCCCTTCGCCGAATATGAGACCTTCCTTCTCGGTCTTTGCCTGCAGGATCTTGAATATAAGGTCCTGTTTTTTCAGGCCGCTTATGCCGTTGACATTCAGATCTTTGGCCAGCTTCGTCAATTCTAAGATGCTCTTGCCTTTTAACTCACCTATCTCCATATCTATGCCCCCTTCTTTAACTGTCTCCATATCTTCCTTACCTGTTCTTTGGTTGCTTCTTTCGTACCATTATTGTCCACGACATAATCCGCATAGCGGATCTTCTTTTTTAAAGGCATCTGCATCGCGATCCTTCTGCAGACGTCCCGTTCCCGCATTCCGGACTTTTTTGAAGCCCGCTCCACCTGATTCTTCTTTGAGGCCTTTACGACGATCAGAGCATCCATGAGGCCTGTGATATTCGCTTCACAGATCAGGGGCGCATCCACCACCATAAAACCGCCCTTTCGGCCCTTCTTTATTTTGCCGCTTATCTCCTTAATAATGCAAGGATGTGTGATCCTGTTCAATTTCTCCAATTTCTTTTTGTCGGCGAACACTATGCCGGCCAACGCTTTTCTATCTATAGAAAGATCGGCATACAGGATCTTCTTTCCGAACGCCGCTACTATCTTTTTATATGCAACCGAACCCCTCTTCAGGGCTTTATGGCCTATCTTATCGGCATCGACAACCTTGGCGCCTAACTTTTTAAACAGAGAGGCGACGAAGCTCTTACCCGATCCGAAGGCGCCTGTTAAACCTACTATGCGCATTGTTTCTTTATGATCCCGTTGAAAAGGTTTATATACGCTTTCGCGGAAGCTTTCCAGGAATAGTCCAGGCCCATGACACTCTTTACAAGGCTCGTCCATAAAGGCTTATCCTTGTAAACCGAAAGAGACTTTTTGACGGCGCTAAATAGATCTTCGCTCCTGGGCTCAATAAATGTGAACCCCGTGCCCTTGCCCGTCTTTGGATCGAACTCCTGCACCGTATCCTTTAAACCGCCCGTCTGCCTCACCACGGGTATCGTCCCGTATTTAAAGCTTATTATCTGGCTGAGACCGCACGGCTCGTACCTCGACGGCACGAAGAACATATCGCTCGATGCGTAGATCTTCTGCGCTAAAACAGCGTCAAACTTAAGGCTTATCGAGGCGCTCTGGGGATACTTCTTGGCTATCTTCTCAAATAGTACATGATATTTGTTATCGCCGGTGCCCAACAGCACGAACTGCGTCTTCATATTGAGCATCTTGTCGATTATATCTGATACGAAATCGGCGCCCTTCTGGTCCGCAAGCCTTGATATCATACCGAACATCGGGATATTTCTATCGACCTTCAGACCCATCTCCTTCTGGAACATCTCTTTATTTGTGTACTTATCCTGCAGAGTATTGGCGGAATATTTCTTGAATATCTTGGTATCTTTTTCCGGGCTCCACAGGTTGTAATCTATGCCATTTAAAATTCCGGATAAGACATTC
>JAPLMH010000071.1 GCA_026387135.1 Candidatus Omnitrophota bacterium
ATAAGGCGAAGATGATATTCATAAACTATCCCAATAACCCCACTTCCGCCGTGTGCGACAAGAAGTTTTTAAAAGATGTCGTAGATTTCGCCAAGAAACACAATCTTCTGGTCTGCAGCGATACAGCCTATTCGGAGATAACATTCGACGGCTACAAGGCTCCGAGCATATTTGAAGTGGACGGCGCCAGGGACGTAGCGGTGGAGTTCCATTCTCTCTCGAAGACATTCAACATGACAGGCTGGAGGATAGGATTTGCCTGCGGTAACGCCTCAATAATAGAAGGCCTGGCGAAGGTGAAGAGCAACATCGATTCGGGGATATTCTCAGCCATACAGAGGGCGGGGGTCGTAGCGCTGGAAAACTACGATAAGCATATCAAGTCGGTGATAAAGGTATACCAAGAGAGACGCGATATCCTCGTTGATGGTCTTAACTCTCTAGGCTTGCACGTAGAGAAGCCGAAGGCCACTTTCTATATATGGGTAAAGGTGCCACCACGTTATACGTCCGCAACCTTCGCGAAGACATTGCTCGAAAAGTGCGACATAGTGGCCACTCCGGGCAACGGGTTCGGGGAGCACGGCGAAGGATATATACGCATGGTGGTCACCGTAGATAAGAGGAAGATCAAAGAAGCGATCGAACGGATCAGAAAAAGACTGGCTTAGATGGCGACTTGTTACATCGGCGTCGGTTCTAATATAGGCGACAGGCGTAAATTTATCGATAGCTCGATCGAAGAGCTTAATAAGGTCCGGGGGGTCAACGTAACAAGAGTCTCGTCTATATACGAAACTCTCCCGGTGAGTGATATACCGCAGGGTAAGTACTTAAACGGCGTCATTGAAATAGAGACCGGTATAGGCCCGAAAGCTCTGCTGAAAGAGTTGAACAGGATAGAGGAGAGCCTGGGGCGAAGGCGGACTATAAAGAACGCTCCGAGGACAATAGACCTGGACATCCTTTATTACGGCGACGAGAGCGTCAACGAAGAAGATATTGTGATCCCGCATCCGGGGATAGCCGATAGAGAGTTTGTTTTGAAGGGCTTAAGAGAATTGGGAAAGGCTTAAAGTGAAGACCATAGAAAATATCTCGAGGATGTCGACGTTCGTAAAGATAATGAAGAAAGAAGGCAAGTCCATCGGCCTGGTTCCCACGATGGGGTATCTTCACGAAGGGCATTTGAGCCTCGTCAAGGCAGCCAAGAAACATACGGATGTCGTAGTCATGAGTATCTTCATCAACCCACTCCAGTTTGGCCCCAAAGAAGATTTCCAGAAATACCCGAGAGACCTGAAGCACGATGAAGAGATGGCGCGCGAAGCGGGCGTTGATGTCATATTCTACCCCTCGCTTAAAGATATCTATCCGGAAGGCTATGCCACTTACGTTACCGTGGAGAAGCTGACCGGCAACCTTTGCGGCGAATCGCGTCCGGGACATTTCAGGGGAGTTGCCACGATAGTGACAAAGTTATTCAATATAGTAAAACCGGATGTCGCCTATTTTGGACAGAAGGATATGCAGCAGGCCCTTATGATAAGGAAGATGGCCTCCGATCTCAATATGGATATAGAGGTAAAGATAATCCCCATAGTCCGGGATGATGACGGCCTTGCCATGAGCTCCAGAAATATCTATTTGAGCGATGCCGAGAGAAAGGACGCCGTTGTTCTTTACCAGTCCCTTAAAAACGCCGAGACGCTGATAAAGAACGGTGAGCGTGACGCCAGGAAGGTAATAAAGACCGTGGAGGATATGATAAGGGCCAAACAGTCGGCCAGGATAGAATATGTAAAGCTGGTAGATACTAAGGAATTAAAAGACCTGAAGATGATAACCGGTGAGATCGCGCTGGCGGTCGCCGTATTTTTCTCGAACACGCGGCTTATTGACAACATAACAATTATGGTGAAGTAGATGACCACGCATTTGCAGGACAAGGACGACATAAAGTATAACGAAGCGCTAAAGAAGAAGATCGAGAAATTAAAGAAGAAACGAAACGCCGTCATCATCACCCATAATTACCAACGCGATGAAGTCCAGGATATAGCCGATATAAGCGGCGATTCTCTCGCCCTGGCCCAGGCCGCGGTAAGGACGGATGCCGATGTTATAGTATTCTGCGGCGTGCATTTCATGGCGGAGAGCGCTTCAATATTGAACCCGGGAAAGACCGTTCTGCTGCCGGTGGTAGAGGCAGGGTGCCCTCTGGCCGATATGGTCACTCCGGAGAAGTTGCGCGCCGCCAAGAAACATCATCCTGATGCAGCTATAGTCTGCTATGTGAATACGAGCGCTGAGGTTAAAGCCGAAAGCGACATAGCGTGCACTTCAAGCAATGCGGTCGAAGTCGTAAGATCTCTGAAAGAGAAGAAAGTAATATTTGTCCCGGATAAGAATCTTGGAAGATATGTCCAGAGCCAGGTAAAGGATAAAGAGATAATATTGTGGGAGGGTTTCTGTCCGACGCACATCAGGGTGCAGGAAGAGGACGTCATCAGGACCAAGAAGCTCCATACTGCGGCGGAATTCATAGCTCATCCCGAATGCAATCCGGAAGTCCTTGCTCTTGCCGATCATATCTGTTCTACGGGCGGGATGTTCACATACGTGAAGCAGTCGAGCGCCAAGGAGTTCATAATCGGCACGGAAGCCGGCATGTTATACAAGTTGCAGAAAGAGAACCCGGACAAGAAGTTCTACCTGCCGACGCAGAACCTCGTGTGCGCCAATATGAAACTGATCACGCTCGGATGGGTGGCGCACAGCCTGGAAAAGATGGTCTATGAAGTGAAGGTCGCGCCTGACGTAAGAGAGAGGGCGTTGAAGACGCTGGAGAAGATGCTGCGTGTCACTGGTGAAAAGAAGAGCGCCGCTATTTCCGGATATTAGAGACAGGATAAATGAATCGGATTAAAGTCGGGATAATCGGGTGCGGGACGATAGGGTCTGAGATGGCGCGTGCCTGTCAAGATATGCTTAAGAGCTCGGTAGATCTCGTAGGGATATGCGATCTCGTCGAAGAGAAGGCGCTTGGTTTGCAGAAGTCTCTCAAAGAGAAGACGCCCGTTTTAAAATTCGATGAGCTTATAAAAAGATCAGGCCTTATAGTAGAAGCGGCGGGAGCCAAGATCTCGGCAGAGATATTAAAAAAGGCGATCGCCGGCAAGAAAGATGTGCTGATAATGAGTATCGGAGGACTCCTGGGCAACGAAAGCCTTTTGGATAAAGCCGAAAGATCCGGGATCAAGGTCTATCTGCCCAGCGGAGCATTGTGCGGTATCGACGGGTTAAAATCCGCTTCGGTGGGAAGAATAGATTCGGTAACGCTTACCACCCGAAAACCCCCGAAAGGACTGGCCGGAGCTCCTTACATAATAAATAATAATATAGACCTCTCTTCGATAAAAGAAGAGACCGTTATCTTTGAGGGAACTGCCTCTGATGCGGTCAAAGGATTCCCGCAGAATGTGAACGTAGCGGCTGTCTTAAGCCTTGCGGGACTTGGCGCAGCCAATACGCGTGTCAGGATAGTAACATCGCCCGACTATACGAAGAATATCCATGAGGTCGAGATAAAGGGCGAGTCCGGCACCATTACGACCAGAACGGAGAATCTCCCGTCGAAAGTCAATCCGAAGACGAGCCAGCTTGCCGTATATTCAGCCATAGCCACATTAAAAGGTATCGTTAAAAGCGTGAGGATCGGAACATAGGTAATGAGAGACCTGACAAATACGGGTAGATATATATCTAACAGGATAGGCAAGGCTATTGCCGATTATGATCTGATAAGGGATAAGGATAATATCCTTGTCGCCGTATCCGGCGGCAAAGACAGCCTCACCATGCTGAAACTATTGAACGAGAGGCGTAAATGGGCGCCGGTAGATTACAAGCTCTTCGCGGTACATATAGAGACCGAC
>JAPLMH010000090.1 GCA_026387135.1 Candidatus Omnitrophota bacterium
ATCGATAAAGGCTATGAAGGAATTTTTATCAAGCCTTAAACTGACCGTAACCGAGGACGCGATCGCCCATCAGGTCCTGAAAGAGATCAACGCCGCCTGCAATTCATGATAAACGTGGGCCTCGATTATCTCACGCTCGATAGGCGCAGCTTCACCCTGTCCGGAGGGGAGGCTCAGCGCATAAGGCTGGCTACGCAGATAGGCTCAGGCCTTGTCGGGGTGGTCTATATCCTGGATGAGCCCAGTATTGGGCTGCACCAGAAAGACAATTCGAAGCTTCTGGACACTCTTATAACGCTGAAGGACCTTGGCAATACTCTGATCGTTGTGGAGCATGATGAGGCCACGATAAGGAAGGCCGACCACATCATAGATCTTGGGCCCGGCGCCGGGGAGCATGGCGGTAGGGTGCTTGTCAGCGGGACGCTTAAAGATGTGCTCGATTCCGCGGAGTCACTAACCGGAAAATACTTAAGAGGGGAGCTCAAGATAAAGATACCCCAAATGAGAAAGCCTTATGCAAAGCAGAAGAAGCTTAAAATAATAGGCGCCCGCGAACATAACCTGAAAGACATAACCGTTGAGATACCCCTCGGGCGCTTTGTGTGCGTTACGGGAGTGTCGGGGTCGGGCAAGAGCACTTTGGTGGATGAGATATTGTTCAAAACGCTGGCCAAGAAGCTCTACAGATCGAAAGAGAAGCCTGGGGCTCATGAAAAAATAGAGGGCATAGAATTCATCGACAAGGTGATAGTGATAGATCAGTCGCCTATAGGAAGGACTCCGCGCTCGAATCCCGCTACATACACGGGCGCATTTGCGCCCATCAGGGACATGTTCGCCAAGCTGCCCGACGCTAAAGTCCGAGGCTATAAGCCGGGGAGGTTCAGTTTTAATGTCAAGGGCGGCCGTTGCGAAGCCTGCACGGGTGATGGTATAAAGAAGATAGAGATGCATTTTTTGCCCGATATATATGTGCAGTGCGAGGTCTGTAAAGGCAAACGGTTCAATGAACAGACGCTCGATGTAAAGTATAAAGGCCGCTCGATAGCCGACGCGCTCGATATGTCGGTCGAGGATGCGCTTGTCCTATTTACGAATATACCGTCTGTCAGGAATAAGTTAAAGACGCTTAATGACGTAGGCTTAGGCTACGTAAAGTTGGGCCAATCCGCCACGACCCTTTCGGGCGGCGAGGCGCAAAGGATAAAGCTTGCGACCGAACTGGCGAAGACGTCCACCGGCAGGACTTTCTATATACTGGATGAGCCCACCACGGGGTTACATTTCGCGGACATAAGCAAGCTGCTGGAAGTGCTTCATGCGCTCGTCGATCAGGGAAATACCGTGCTCGTCATAGAGCACAATCTCGATGTGGTGAAGACCGCCGACTATATAATAGATCTCGGCCCCGATGGCGGGGATGATGGTGGAGAAGTCGTAGCGGTAGGCACTCCGGAGGAGATCGTTAAAAATAAAAAGTCATATACCGGGCAATATTTAAAAGAGGTCTTAAAGTGAAATTTAAATTGACGATAATAATAGCTCTATTGGCAGCCTCCGTATCTTTCGCGCAAGGCACGGAAGAGGCTGAGTTCACGTTCGCGAAGAAAGCTTTTAGCGATGGCTTCTACTCGCTCGCCCAGGAGAACCTCGAAGATTTTCTGCATACATACCCGGCGACAACGCATCTATACGAGGCCCATCTTCTGCTGGGTCGCTCCCTATATTACCAGAACGATCTTAAGAGGTCATATAATGAATTCGATATAGTATTGAGTGCGCCGAATGCGAGCGGATTTGAGGATAGCGCCGTCTATTGGAT
Organism: Candidatus Omnitrophota bacterium; assembly: GCA_026387135.1. Lineage (GTDB taxonomy): Bacteria > Omnitrophota > Gorgyraeia > 2-01-FULL-45-10 > 2-01-FULL-45-10 > 2-01-FULL-45-10. The sequence goes on from JAPLMH010000090.1 coordinate 1,826, forward strand.
GGGCGACATATATTTTAAGGGGCAGGATTACGAGAAGGCTCTGGGGTCGTACCAGAAGATATTGGACGACTATCCGGCATCAAAATATTCCGGTTACGCCGTATATTCAAAGGCATGGGCCTATTACAAGCTTGGGTTCCTGGAGGATGCCATTATGGCCTTCGGGGAGGTCGTCTCGAAATACAATTTCGAAAAGATAGGCATGGAGTCGATGTTCAAGATAGGTGAATGCGAATATCTTTTGGGCAAGGCAAAAGACGCCGAAAGGTCTCTCAATGATTATATCGAAAAGTACCCTCTCTCGGATAGGACGGCCGAAAGCTATTATCTCCTGGGAGACTCATGCTTCAAACAGGGTAAATACAGCGACTCGATAGGATATTTCAGCAGGGCCATGTCGATATCGCCCGGGGCCAAATGGTATGCCTTTGCCTTATATAGGACGGCGCAGGGCTACCTCAATGTGAGTAATTATGACGAAAGCCTCAAAAGGTTCGCCGAATGCGCGAAGAGTTCAAAGAACGTTTTTTTAATAAGCAATTCGCTTATCGGCATGGCCGTTAATTACCGGATGAAGGGCAGAGGAGAGGACGCTCTTAAGGCCTGCGATGATATCGCAGCGAGATTCCCCAAGAGCGACGCGCATATTGAAGCATGTTACATAAAAGCGAAGATGCTGAATGACCAGAAGAGGTATAAAGAGGCCGAAGAGGCCTGTCTTGCGGGGATCGATAGTTTCGCTACGCCCGAGAAGGCCGGGAAATTATATTACGAACTGGGATGGGCCTACAGTAAAAGAGATAATGACAAAGAGGCGCTAGGTTATTTGGAGACAGCTATAAAATATCTCAAGAACGAGAAGTTGGTCTCAAGCGCTTTATGCAAGGCGGGCGATATATATTTCGAAGCCGGCGATCTTGATAAAGCAATGGAGAGATTCGATGCGGTACTGAACTCTTATGCGCCCAGCCCGTCGGCCGACTACGCCCAATTTAGCGTCGGCAACATATTCCTGGCCGAGAAGAAATATGATCGGGCTATAATTTCGTTCCAGAGCGCCGTTGCGAACTTCCCGGGGTCTTCCTTAAGAGAAAAGATAATGTTTAAACTGGCGCTGGCATATTTTGGCAAGGAAGATTACCTTCGCGCGGCCGAAGAGTTCGGGAAGCTGCCGGGTGAGGCAGCCAGATCTTATCTTGCCAACTCTCTGTATAACATGAATAAGTATGACGAGGCGCTGGAGCTATTCAGAGAGATAGTAAAGAGCTCCGCCGATAGATCCATAGCGGAATACGCGCAATATCAGATGGGGTGGTGCTATTACAGGATGAATAAAGATATGGAGGCCGCGGACAGTTTCGACGCTTTCCTGAAAAAGTATCCCGATTCCAAATTCAGGCCCGACGCGTTGAACCAATCCGCAGCAATATTATCAACCGCCGCCCAGAATTTTGAGAAATGGAAGATGCCTGATGACGCGGCAAGATTATATAAAAGAGCGGAAGAACTAAAGAGGAGGTAGTCATGTGGGATTTGATACAAAAGGGCGGGCCGGTCATGTACCTGATAATGATCCTGTCGGTCATATCGCTGGCCATAATAATAGAGAGGATCTATAACCTGAACAGGGCGAGGATCGATTCGCAGAAGTTCATGGATGACATCATAAATTTCCTTAAACACAATAAGGTGATAGAGTCCATAGAGATGTGCAACAAGACGCCGGGGCCGATCGCCCATATCATCAAGGCCGGGATACTGAAGCACGACAGGTCGAAGCCTGAGATAAAGGAGGCTATAGACGAGGCTGCCCAGCTCGAAATACCGCGCATGGAAAAGCATCTGCCCATACTGGCCACCATAGCGCATATCGCGCCCCTATTAGGATTGCTCGGGACGGTGAGCGGTATGATAAAAGCGTTCCAGGTAATACAGAATAAAGCGGCGACTATGACGCCGGTAAATCCGGGAGACCTGGCGGCAGGAATATGGGAGTCGCTTCTTGCCACACTCGCGGGATTATTAGTAGCTATACCAACCTACGTCGCTTATAACTATCTCGTGAATCAGGTGGATAGCCTGGCCTATGACATGGAGAGGAGTGCCACCGATCTCGTTAATCTCTTATCGTCGAGAAGGGATACCTATGAAGTTTAAGAGACGGCTTAAGATAGAGAAGGGCATGATCGATCTCACTCCTATGGTCAACATATTCTTCCTTCTATTTATATTCTTTCTCTTTACGTCGAGTTTCATATTCCAGCCGGGCATAAAGGTCAGTCTTCCGAAAGCCGTGACGAGCGAAGTCATGCAGCTGGATAATGTCACCGTCACCGTAACCAGGGACGACAAGATATACCTGGAGGATAAGCAGGTAACCCCCGAAGAGCTCGGGTCGCGCTTAAAGGTATTGGCAAAGGAGAAGATGGGGCTATTGATAAAGGCCGATAGCCGCGCTCCGCTGGGCCGTATAGTGGAGATATGGGATGCATGCAGGAGAGAAGGCGTTTCGCAGATCAACATAGCGACAAATCAATAAAATGAAGAGAGACCGCGTACTTTTATCGGCAATTCTATTTTCGGCCATATGGCACTTGTTCTGGCTATCGGCGCTGACCGTGGTGGTGGTGCCCAAAGATACGAAGCCGCCAAAATTTTCCAGCGTATCGTTCCTGGGGCCCATACTGGAGACTAGCATGCTGGGGGTGAGCTCCGTAGCACATGAGCGTTCCATCCCGGAAAAGAGGTATCTTTCTGAGATAGAGGATCCGTCCGTACTCATCGGGGATAGGGCCGATCCTGACGCCTATATCGAGGCTGGCTTTGATGCCGGGACGGATATCTTTAGATCCGATGAGACGCTTACGGCCCTTGCCGTATCAGCCATCGACGGTGATAAGATCGAGCCGGGCAATTCCCAATAATTATTTGTATTTGCCGCATTATATGGTAATATTATGATAAGAGTAGACATAGCGACTCTGGTATTCTTCTATATTCTCTTCTCTGTCATAGCTATATTGGTCACGTGGGCTATATTGGGGTATAGGAGGATGAGGGGCGTTTCCGGATCCGTCGATAATGCCCAGCTTGTATGGAAGTGCTCCATATGTTTTCATGATTATATAGATAGCTTGCACGACGACATATCGATCTGCCCTCTTTGCGGCAGTTATAACAAGAGAGACAAAACAGGGAGGACTAATATATGATCACCGAGATAGGAATTACGGCCGGAGATATTTGGCATTACCTTGATACCCATGGCAAAGGCACCTTAAGAGAGATCGCCGGCTCTATCAATACCGACAGGGACAGGGTGCTTATGAGCATAGGATGGCTGGCGAGAGAAGGCCATGTCATAGTCGAGAGATCCGGGTCAGATTTTCAGGTATATTTAAGGAGATAGATAAGGGGGTCCGTATGGTCGAAAATAAAATTACTCGCGACGAAGAAGAGGTACCGATAGTTCCTCCGCTGAAGGTTATCGATCATAAAACTATCAATAAGCGTTTCGGATGGTGGTCTGCGGTGGTCCTGTTGGAAAGCTACGGCAGGAAGCAGGTCTGCTTCTATCTCTGGCAGAAGAAACCCGAAGGCGGATGGAAGAGGAAGCAGAAGTTCGCCGTGCATAATCAGCAGGACTGGGCGTTGATCCAGGAAGCGGTCAGCCCGATGATAGAGAATCTTACATAGAGATTAGCGTCATATCCTACCAGAAAGAATGCGCTCTTCCTTACTAATTATTCCATGGCTAAAAATTATATCCTGATCATGGTCACGTGCAGGTCCGAAGAGGAGGCCCGCAAGATATCCGAGAGGCTTCTTGCGAAACGGTTAGTCGCCTGCGCCAATATACTGCCGAAGATAGAGTCAAGATTCTGGTGGAAGGGAAAGGTCGACAGCGCTTCCGAACTTCTCTTGACTATGAAGACGGTAAGATCGAATTTTAAAAAGATAGAATCGGAAGTAAAGCGGCTTCACAGCTATGAGGTCCCGGAGATAATAGCGCTGCCCATTGTATTGGGGAGCAGAGATTATCTTGACTGGATAAGCCAGAATATTGTATAGTAGTCCAGATCATTTCAGATAGATTAAAAAAAGTGGGGATGTAGCTCAGTTGGAAGAGCACTTCGTTCGCAACGAAGGGGTCGCCAGTTCGACTCTGGTCATCTCCACCATTTTATTGATATTTTGTTAGGTATCAAAAAAGTAAGTATTTGTAGCCTTGTATTCATCATATTATAGGGTAGACTTATATATAGAGATGAGATTAGATACGGCTAAGGGTTAATTTTAACAATAACGCGCTAGTTAAAATACCTGTTATTATGGTATTCCCATACTAGC
>JAPLMH010000123.1 GCA_026387135.1 Candidatus Omnitrophota bacterium
ATGCAGGCGCTCGGCATTTATCATAGCGATCGGCGCCTTGATACTGGCTATGCCCATGATAATACGGCAGTTGTCCGACATTAATCCGTTATCGCTTCCGTCCGTTAAAGAGAACTACTCCTGCGAGTTCAAGACGATCGACTATATCCTGGCCGTGATAGGCTTCGTGGTCCTGTTGAGAAGCAAGGGAAGGGGGAGGCTATTTATCGCTCTATTCCTGGCATCTTTCGTCTATCTTCCTTACCTGGCAAGGTTCTTTTCCGGAGAAGGGTATCTGGCCATAGCGTTGCTGGCGGCAGTGGCGCTCTACGGCATCAGCGAGAGTTTTGTCAAAAATAGATATGCCAAATATGCAGTTATCTCGATCGCCGTATTCATGCTCATCTTCTCTCCTACTATAGCTACGGGACAGTTGCAGATAGGAGGGCCTCTCAATAGACTATACTTATTCGATTCCGCGCCGATGAATATGTTATTCCCGAAGGCCAACGAAAGGATGATATCGGGCACGATCTGGTTTGAGAAAAGATATGCATTCGCGTCCAAGCTTATAAAAGAGAACTCCTCTTGGGACGATATAATATATTGTCCCGAAGATATAGTGGGATTATGCCTTGCGGTGGCGTCAGGGCGCGCTACGGCGAATTATCTCTTGCCGGAAGTCTATTCCAAGGGCAGGACGGACCCGTATGTCGATTCCAGGATCGTTATCATGCTCAAATATCATGATCCAAAAGAAGTGAAGGAGATAGTGGACAAATATGGCCTTGTATTATTGGGCAAGAACGATATACTTGATGTCTACAAGAATCCGAATGCCAAGGCGAAGATGACTATCAAATAATAATTGACTAATTCTTTTTCGAATGATATATTGTTAGGAAATATAAAAAGGAGGAAATAGGTAATGAAGAAGGATATATTAATCATTGCACTTATAGGGGTGCTTTTTGTATTGGTCGCCGGAAGCATCGTCGCCAGCTTCTCTTTTTATAAGGAATATAAGGACAAGATGGACTACCTGGAACAGCAGAGCATGTCCGGAAAGAGCAAGCTTGAAGGCCTTGAGGCAAAGCTTGATAATTTTAAATCTACTGTGGACGACGTAAGCTCTCAGATAAAAGGTTATAACGACACTGTCAAGGCCATACAGAATACCGTGAATTTGAGCGAGGAGGAGAGGAAGGACCTCATGTCGAAGCTTGAGGAGATGAAGAAAGACCTCCAGGGCTGGCAGAAAGATTACGCATCCACCGTTATCGACATCAGGCAGGGCATGATGGTACTGAAAGATAATCTCGATACGATGGATAATAAATCAAAAGAGGTCGAGTTGGGCAAGATCACGGTGAAGCAGGGCGAAAAGAAAGACGATAAGGCAGTCGCCGCCGCACCGGCCCCCGCGAAGAAGAGTGCCGGGGGAATAAATTTTAAATCGGGTAACGTAAGAAAAGCAGGCACCTACTAATATCTCACTATATATACATATACCTTTTTGCAGAAGCAAATGCCGCTACTGCGGCTTCTATAGCGCCCCTTATGAAGGGGCGCTCTTCTTTCCCTATTGTGATGCGCTCGCAGGCCAGATCGATTCCTTGGCAGGGGAATTCCGGACCATATATATAGGAGGCGGCACTCCAACTGTTTTGGATCTTGGATCTTTAAAGAAGATACTTCTCTCCTTAAGAAAGTACTCCGGAAAAAATGTTGAGTTCACGATAGAGGCCAATCCTGAGAGTCTCGCCATGGATAAGCTCTCTCTATTTTTAGACGAAGGCGTAAATAGGATAAGTATAGGACTCCAGTCTTTCGATAACTCCAAATTAAAGAGATTAGGAAGGCTTCATGACGGGCCGTCTGCCGTGGAGGCCGTTACGAAAGCAAGAAACGCCGGCTTTAAA
>JAPLMH010000076.1 GCA_026387135.1 Candidatus Omnitrophota bacterium
GTGAAGCTGGAGGAGATAATGCCGGATACTTCAGGTGTCCGTCCCAAGCTTCAAGGTAAGCACGAAGGCTTCAGGGACTTTATCGTTAGCCATGAAGATCAAAGCGGTTTTCCGGGCTTTGTCAATCTTATCGGCATCGAGTCCCCGGGCCTCACAGCCTCCCTATCCATCGCCAAAATGGTATCAAATATTACTAAGTCAGGAGGGATCGTATGAATAAAGGATATCTTATACTGATGATGTCGACATTGTCGATAGCATTTTTACATTCGCTGGCGCCGGACCATTGGATGCCGTTCGCGGTGATAGGGAAGGCCAAAAAATGGTCGAATCTTAAACTAGTACTTGTAACTCTTATTTCAGGTATAGGTCACGTAGGCTCATCTATATTGCTGGGCGTCCTCGGCATCGCTCTCGGCTTTAGTCTCTCGCATTTAAAAGCCGTCGAGTCACAAAGAGCTCAGATAGGGATGTATCTACTGATAGGATTTGGCATAGCATATATGTTATGGGGGATCAAAAAGGCCCGCGAATATAAACATGAACACAGCCATACCCACGAAATCAACAAAAAGACGGTCACTATGTGGACGCTATTTGCCGTGTTTGTGCTTGGCCCATGCGAGCCGCTTATTCCGATAATGTTCCTGGCAACCGACTATGGATGGAACGGGATCGCGCTGGCAAGCGCTACATTTTCCGTGGTCACTATCCTGATGATGGTGGGACAGACGCTTTTAGCGAGGTACGGCATACAGATGATCCGGCACGACATCGCCGAACGTTATTCGCACGCCATGGCGGGCCTGGTCATCGCCCTTACCGGCGGTTTTCTCTTCTTCCTCGGTGCCTAGCGGTGGTATAATATTCATCCTTATGAGTGAAAAGAGATACAAGGTAGTCTACGAGGATGAGCAGTTGATCGTTGTCGATAAGCCCTCCGGCATGCTCGTCATACCCACACCCAAGAAAGAGACCAATACTTTAACTGACCTATTGAACCGCGAGCTGGATCTGCGCGGTGTGTCGGCCCCGAACCACTCACTGCGTTCGGGTTCAGGGCAAGCGAATGCTCATCCGTGCCATCGCCTTGACCGCGAGACCTCCGGGCTCATAGTTTATGCCAAAGGAAAGTCAGTCCAGCAGATGATGATGGAGGAGTTTAAAAACAGGGCCGTCAAGAAGACCTACATAGCATTCGTCAACGGGAAGACGGCGAAAGACTTTGATATTATTAAGAAACGCATTTATAATAGGAATAAGAATAGGTCAGATGAAGCGATCACGAAGTATAAGACGATCGAGAGGTACAGCGACTTCACTGTAGTAGAGGCAGAGCCCTTGACGGGTCGGACCAACCAGATCCGCATACACTTTAAAGAGATCGGACATCCTTTGGTAGGCGAGAGCGTCTTCGCCTTCAGAAAAGATTTTAAGTTGAAGTTTAAGAGGGTGGCGCTTCACGCTTCATATATAAGGTTCACTCATCCGGTGACAAAGAAGGCGCTGGATTTTTCGTCGCCTATGCCAGGCGACATGGAAGCTTTTTTAAAAAATGGGAGGAAGCAGTAATGAGCGGTATATTTGGGGTTGTATCAAAAGGTGATTGCGCGGAAGTTCTTCTTTATGGCACCGATTATCATTCGCATCTGGGTACAGAGTACGGCGGCATGGCGATATTCGGCAAAGATTTTTCAAGACAGATACATAATATAAGCCAGACGCAGTTCAAGTCAAAATTCTTCGAAGATTCAAGGAATATGAAGGGCAATAAGGGTATCGGTGTTATCAGCGCCTTTGAGGAGCAGCCTATATATCTAAATTGTAAATTCGGGCCCTTCTGTGTGGTGACGAACGGATTTATAGAGAATAAAGAGAAGCTCGCCAGAGACGTTATGAATAGGGGCCTCTCATTCAGCGAGGTAAGTAAAAGCGGTGTCAATGCTACAGAATTGATCGCAAAGCTCATCAGCGAAGGGAAAGATATTATCGACGGCATAGAGAAGATGTTCGACGCCATAGAAGGTTCGTGCTCGCTTCTATTGTTAACTAAGGACGGCATCTATGCCGCCCGAGATAGGCTGGGTTACACGCCTCTAGTAATAGGAAAACGCTCCGACGCGTGGGCGATCACTTCGGAGACGAGCGCCTTCCCGAACAGCAATTTTGAGATATTCAAGTATCTCGAGCCGGGGGAGATAACCTTTATAGGCGATAAAGGCATTGCCCAGAGGAAGAAAGGCGGATCCGATAATCAGATATGCTCATTCTACTGGATATATACCGGTTTCCCGGCGTCAAGTTACGAAGGCGTAAATACCGAGATAGTCCGGGAGAGGTGCGGCAGGTGTCTCGCAAAGCACGATAAGGATATAAAGGTGGATGTCGTATCGGGGATACCCGATTCCGGGATAGCTCATGCGGTAGGTTATGCAATGGAATCCGGCAAGCCTTTCAGGCGCCCGCTCGTAAAGTACACTCCGGGATACGGCAGGAGCTACACTCCGCCGTCGCAGGCCACGAGAGATCTCATAGCTAAGATGAAGCTTGTGCCCATAAAAGAGATCATAGACGGCAACAGCATAGTTGTATGCGAAGACTCCATAGTGAGGGGCACGCAGCTGAAGAATTTCACGGTGCATAAATTATGGGAGGGCGGCGCCAAAGAGATCCACGTGAGGCCCGCTTGTCCGCCACTGATGTTCCCGTGCAATTTTAACTTCTCGACCCGCAGCATCGATGAGCTCGCAGCAAGGCGCGCCATACGCGCCATAGAAGGTAAGGATATCGACGACGTCTCGGAGTATCTGGATACCAAATCTCCCAAATATAAGAAGATGATCGAATGGATACGCAAGGACCTGGAAGTGACCACTTTGAGGTACCAGACCATCGAGGAGATGGTGGAGTCGATAGGGTTGCCCAAGGAGAAGCTCTGCACGTATTGCTGGACGGGAGAATGTCCCGGCAAAGCCAAGCCGGTAGCTTCAAAAGTGAAAAAAGAGAAGATGCGTCTGAAGGAGATGGCCGCGGCAAAATAATATGGAAAAATTCAGTACAGTAATCATCGGAGGGGGCGCGGCGGGGATAGCGGCAGCTATAAGCGCCAAACGCCGGGGCCAGTCGGTCGTGATCTGCGACAGGATGCCCAAGCTCGGCAAAAAGATACTGGCCTCCGGAAACGGCAGATGCAACCTCCTGAATGAAAAACTTGATGAATCATTCTATAATCCATCATCCCGCCCGCTCGTAAGATCAATATTTGAAAAATTCGGGAAGGAAGAGATCAAGCTTTTATTTAAAGAGCTGGGGCTTCAGACATATTCCGAAGACGGGCGGATATTTCCCAGGACGAATCAGTCGTCTTCGGTCATGAAGGTGCTGGAGATGGAGCTCGCCAGATTATCCATGCCCATAGAACTAAATTTCGAGGTCAAGAGTATCTCGCACTCGCGAGGTTTGTTCACGGTAGCAGCAAAAGGCGGCAGATCGATAGAGTGTGAAAAACTTGTAGTTGCCGCTGGAGGCAGATCCTATCCGGCGCTTGGCTCAGACGGGAGCTGCTACAAGATGGTAGAGAATTTGGGGCATAAGATAGTAGAGCCGGTCCCGGCTGCGGTGCCGTTAGTATTAAAGGAGAGGCTCTGCCATGTGCTGCAGGGGCAGAAGATAGCGGCATCAGTAAAAGCCATTATAAACCAGAGGACAGCCTGTGAAGCCAATGGAGATCTGCTATTCACAAATTACGGCCTATCAGGCACTGCTATCCTCGATGTAAGCGAAGAGATATCCATAGCCATAAACAGGCAGAAGGTGAGAGACGTTCTGTTGTCGGTGGATATGGTTCCGTTCATGGATAAGGACGCGTTAAAACTGGAGATATCGAAGAGAATAAAAGATCGCTGGAAGGCGGAAGACCTGCTCGCCGGCGTACTTCCCAATAAGTTCCATTTCGCGTTCGAAGATAAAGAGATAGGTTCCGATGCCGGAAAGATCACCGATGCCGTAAAGAGCAGGATCTTCAAGGTCGTGGAGACGAAGAGGTGGAACGAGGCCGATTTTACGGCCGGAGGCATCGACGTGAAGTATGTCAAGCCGGGCACGATGGAATCTACTGTGGTGAAAGGGCTTTACTTTGCCAGAGAGATGATCGATGTCTGCGGCAAGCGCGGCGGATATAATCTGGCCTGGGCATGGGCCTCCGGTTTTACGGCAGGGCAAACTACATAAAGATGGATTCATACGATATAGCGGTGATAGGCGCGGGCGCGGCGGGCAGCATGGCCGCCATCAGGGCGGGACAATCGGGCAAAAAGGTTACCCTCCTTGAAAGGAACGAGATCCTTGGCAGGAAGATACTCATGACCGGCAGGGGAAGGTGTAATATCACCAACAGCGGAAAGCTCGATACGTTCATAGAGAAGTTCGGGAAGCGACCAGGGCAGTTCTTGAGGAACGCGTTCTATAAATTCTCCAATGAAGATGTTATGGATTTTTTCAGATCTAAAGGATTGGAATTGAAATCGGAGAGGCAGGGGCGCGTCTTTCCGTTATCCGATAACGCCCGCAGCGTCACGCAGGTTCTCGAAAAATGTCTTGAGGAGAATAAGGTCGATGTCAGATATAAGATCCGTATAAGAGAGATCAGAAAAGATGGTGAAAATTTCATATTGGATACGGACGGCGGGCCTGTAACGGCTAAAAAGATCATACTGGCTACCGGCGGCGCCTCTTATAAAGATACGGGCTCTACCGGGGACGGTTTTCAGATAGCGCAGGCCTTGGGCCACGCGATATTACCGCTAAAGCCCGGACTTGTGCCTTTGAAGACAAAAGAGACATGGGTAAAAGAAGTCCAGGGCCTGACGTTAAAGAATATAAGGCTCATATTTGTCGCGGGCAAGAAGAAGATAATATCGGATGTCGGCGAGCTACTGTTTACGCATTTCGGCGTATCCGGGCCTCTTGTTTTGGACTTAAGTGCCGATATAGTTAGGCTATTATCCGAAGAAGGCCAGATGAATTTGCTGATAGATCTGAAGCCCGGGATAGATAAGAGCGAAATGGACGATAAATTATTACGCGAGATAAAGGAGCACGGCGGCAGAGAGATCAAGACGATGCTTGCCCAAGCGCTCCCTTTAAAGCTGGCGCCCCTGATCTTAAAGCTTGTAGAAATAGATTTGCATAAGAAAGTACATCAGATGAATAAGGATGACAGACGCAAGCTTGCCAAGATATTAAAAGAGCTGCCTCTTACCATAGCAGGGTCGCTGCCCTTAGAAGAAGCTATGGTGACTTGTGGCGGCGTAGCTATTAAAGAGATCGATCCGCGCACCATGGAGTCTAGGGTCATTCCCGGACTGTACTTTGCCGGAGAGGTGATAGAGGGCGGCGCGCCGAGCGGCGGCTATAATTTACAGCAGGCTTTTTCAACAGGATATCTGGCGGGAGAGAGCGCGGCAAATGCGTAAGATAATATTAGCTTCGAGATCCAAGGCGCGCAGGAAACTTTTAAACGATGTAGGCCTTAAATTCACCGTCCGCACTTCCAACGCAAAAGAGAGTCGCCATATAAAGACCGATTGCGGCGAGCTCGTGATGGATAACGCTATGGCGAAAGCCCTCGACGTCGCCGGAAAGACAAAGACCGGCATAGTTATTGCGGCCGACACCGTGGTCTTAGTCGGTAAAAGGATAATCGGCAAGCCCAGGAGCATCAAAGAGGCCTTGCGCACATTGAAATTGCTTTCACGCAAACCACAATGGGTCTACACCGGCATCGCCGTCATCGATGTAGATAAGAATAAAAAGTACAGATCGTTCGACAGGACAAAAGTCTATATGTATCACCTGACCGACAGGGAGATAAAGAACTATTTTAAGAGGGTGTCGCCTTTGGATAAGGCGGGAAGTTTCGATATACAGGGGTTCGGGAGCGTATTCATCGACCGCATAGAAGGCTGCTTTTACAATGTGGTGGGGCTTCCTATGGCAAAGTTGGCGAAAATATTAAAGAAGGCGGGTGTCTATGTATTTTAGTAAAAGGATGGCCGTATTATTGCTTCTCTTATTCATGGTGGGGTGCGGCAAAGCAAAAGAGTCGCCTTCGCCGAACGCGGAATGCGTCGCGACCATAAATGATTATAAATTGACCGTTGCGGATTTTAAGGAAGACCTGAAGACCGCGGTGGCGCAGAAGTACCTGGCTGACGATCCGGCCAAGGCAAAGAGAGATATCTTAGAAGAGCTCATAACCAGAAAGATCCTGGTCCAGGAGGCGCAGAGAGAGAATTTTGATAAACAGCCGAGCTTCATGAAGGAGATCGAGCGGTATTGGGAGCAGGCCCTGATAAAATTTTTCCTGAAGCAGAAGTCGCAGGCGCTGGTAGGAATGATAAGCGCCGACAAGGGTGAGATCGCTGCCGAATATAATAAGATGAAACGAAGGCTTTATGTCGAGATCACTGTCCTCAATGCCAAGGGCAATATCGTTTCCGGCCCAAAGACGGAATGGTTCTCCTATGGCGATCTGCCTAGACGCCTGGAGGACGCCGTCTTCTCGATGAAGGTGGGAGAAGAGAAGAGGGGTATCCCTTACGAAGAGAATATGGCCGTGGTGAAATTAATAAATGAGGAGCCCGTGGAAGTGGCCCCTTTAGAAAAGGTGGAGCCCGAGATAGCAGAGAATATCCTGAATAAGACCAAGGAGGCGATATTTGAGAAGTGGATCGCCACCCTCAGGAAAAACGCGTCAATAAAGATAAACAAAAAAGTGCTCGACGAAATAGAGGTGGATAATGTCAAATAGAAGAAAGAATTATTTTATCAACAGGAAGTTCCAGGCCGGCTTTATAATAAAGTTCTGCATTCTAGTCATAATGGGGACCGCCATATCGGGCGGAGTAGTCTACTGGATGTCCAGATCGACCGTCACGTCGACCTTTGAGAATTCCAGGCTCGTCATAAAGAGCACGGCAGATTTTATACTCCCCAGCGTATTGCTGAGCGGAGCATTTGTTGTGATAGCTGTAGGTATAGCCGCCATAGCCATTACGCTCTTTACCTCTCACAGGATAGCGGGGCCTCTCTACCGTATAGAGAAGGACCTGGAAGAACTGTCGCGCGGCAACCTCAATGTGCATTTCAATCTCCGTAAAAATGATGAGATAAAAGTCCTGGCGGATACGCTTAACGATTTGGCCGGGCTCTTCAAAAGGAATATATTACATGCCCGGAAAGCTATTTCGGAGCTGGAGGCCGCATTGAATGCGAATAATATCGATCTGGCCAAAGATAAGCTAAGAGAGCTGAACGGTATCGTAGGGAGATTCAAGACTTAAAGCCATGAAGAAACGTTTTCTGACGATGTCCATAGTGCTCCTGGCGTCATTCAATTATATGCTGCTTCCGGCGGAGTATATAAACGGCGTGAAGACCTCACTCGAGATGAACGATGCCATACCGGATCAATACGCAAATCTATCCGCGCCGCAAAGTTGGAACACATTCAAGAGCGCCTACTTCACCGTGTACTATCTTCCGCAGGATGACCTTAAATCCATAGAACGAAAGCTGAGGACTAGGACCCTGCCTTCTTTCGGAAGGAATACATATCCGGATAATGTGAGAAGCTCAGCCGAGAAGATAGCCTACAGGCTTGATATGCTCTTTATCAGGACGAGAGAGCTCCTGGATACGTACCCGGATGTCCATGTCAACCTCAGGATCTTTAAGACCCGGCAGGAGCTGGGTGATGAATACTATAAGATCTATAAGAGAGGTAAAGATATGGCGTCTTTTTATGTGAATAAGGATAAGACTATATACGTCTGCGAATCCGACCTGACGGATTCTTTGATAGTGCAGGAGATGGCGCGGGTCATCGTGGACCAGGATATAGGAGTCATACTTCCGGCGGGTATAAAGAACCTATTCTCCTCATATGTTAATTCTCATTTAGATGAATGAGATAATAGAGGAGAGGCCGTCTATTTGCCGGTCAGGTCCCACCTGGCGGACTCTTCCGTTATGATGAGATCGGCGTCTGCTTTCGGCACTTCATCATGCGCCAACTCACCCTCGATCACTCCGTTAAAAAGGGCCCACACGATAGCCTGTGAATAACTCCTCTTATTGATGAGCCTCTTTACGTATCTTACCAGCTCTTTCTTGTGGAGCCTCACCAGGAATCTCTGCCTGGGGTTTGCCGCTATGTCGACCAATAGCCTCACATCAATCACCTTCTCTCTATAAAGAGTATATCACAAAATGTGATAATGTCAAGGGTCAATCACTTTGCGTGTTGATTTTTCATCATAGTGTGATATACTCATTAGATGAATTTCGGCGACAGCATAAAGAAGATACGCGAAGAGAAGGGGTTCTCGCAGGAAGAGCTTGCCAAGAAGCTCGACGTCGCTCAATCCACCGTAGGGATGTGGGAATCTGGAAAGCGCACCCCAAAACTCGATGAGCTTAACAGGCTCGCCAGGGTCCTAAAAATAACAGTCAACCGCCTCATCGGACAATCTAAAGAACGCAAAGTGGAGCTTATCAGCAACGAGATCTATGTCGACGGCGAGAAGGTGAGCGACCTCGACGCCACGGACGTGGACGGCGTGGTGGAGTACATCAATGCCGTCAAGAAGAAGAAGGGCGTGATCCCGCAGACCCCGCCGCCGAAGATGAGCCCCCAGGCCAAGAAGATCCTCATCATAGATGACGAACAGGAGATATGCGAGATGCTCTATACGTTCCTCGTCCCGCATAATTATAAGGTGTTTTTAGCCTTCAACGGACAGATGGGTCTCGAATACTTCGAGGAGATCAGGCCCGATATAGTGCTATTGGACCTCAAGATGCCGGATATAGACGGCCTGGAGGTATTGAAGATAATACGCAAAGTGAGCAAGGTCCCCGTGATAATCATTACTGGCAACCCGCAGGATGTCTCTGATATACACTTGGCGGACCTGGACATAGAGGGCTTTATAGAGAAACCGATAAGCCTGCAGGCCGTATTGAATTCATTAAAATACCTTATAGGTGAATGAGGGGTAGCTATATGAAAGAGAGAAGGAAGTACGTCAGGGTAAAGAAGTATTTTGCGGTAAATATAGTGGCTTGCGACTCAGACGGCAAGCATATGCGCTTTGATAAGATCAGGGTGAACCCTAAATATTGCGATGAGTCGGGGCTCGATTTTACTCCTGAAGGCATAAAGATAATGTGCTCCAAGCCTCTGCCCGAAGAATCAAAGATACAGATGAAGATGCTCATACCCGATGAGAACGACCTGAACCTCATCCGGGCCAACGGCACCATAAAATGGTTTAAGCAAGTCAAGGGCAAATACAAAAAATACTTCATAATCGGCGTTCATTTCAGGGACCTGGTGCAGGACGACAAAGAGAAACTGGTCCGCCTCTGGAAAAAATACAAGTAGAGAGGACCGTTTGGTAGCGTTAGGCGCATCTTTTATCTTCGTACTTTTGGCCGAGATGGGGGATAAGACCCAGCTCCTGGCTATGGCCTTCGCCGCGAAGTACAAAGCATATCAAGTCCTCCTCGCAGTATTCATCGCAACTCTCCTTAATCACTCTCTTGCTGTAGTGGCCGGCCGTGCCCTGACTACTATAATGCCTTTAGAAGTGATATCTTTTGTCGCGGCCCTGTCCTTTGTAGGGTTCGGCTTATGGACGATCCGCGGCGATAAGCTGGACGGCGAGGATAAGGCGGCTTCAAAATTCGGCCCCGTGCTTACAGTATCAATAGCGTTCTTTCTTGCCGAGATGGGGGACAAGACACAGCTCGCCACAATAAGCCTTGCTGTTGAATACAGTAGTATCTTAAATGTCCTCATGGGCACGACCCTCGGGATGGTGGTGGCGGACGCTATAGGCATAATATTAGGGATAGTGATGAGGAAGCATATTCCTGAGAAGTCGATAAAATGGTTCTCAGCTACTATATTTGTGCTATTCGGATTGACCGGGATATACAAAGCCATCTCTCTCAAAATAGACCCCATATATGTCTGGGTCATCATATCGTGCGTCGGAGCATTCGCCGTCGCCGCAGCGCACCGCATTACCAAATTAAACAAATGATAAAAAAGAAAGTATTTGTGAAGACTTTTGGCTGTCAGATGAGCTTTCGCGATTCGGAGTTTGTCGCGGGGCAACTTCTTGAGAGCGGGTTTGTACTCGCGGACTCGATCGACGGCGCTGATATAATAATATTCAACTCCTGTTCTGTGAGAAAACACGCCGAGGACAGGCTCATAAGCAATATCTCGGATCTGAAGCTATTAAAGAAGAAGAGGCCAGGACTTATCATAGGTCTCATGGGCTGTACCGCCCAGAGCTATAAGAGTAAGATCCTGGATAGAGTGCCCATACTCGATTTTTCATGCGGCCCGGGAATGAAAGCGATATCCCTGATATCATAAAAGATATCCTGGAGCATAAGGGCACGATAGTCGCTACAGATAAGATAGATAAGAAGAGGCCCGAGCTATTTCCCGCCCACAGAGAAGATAAGTATAAAGCATATGTTTCGATAGGTGAGGGCTGTAATAACTTC
>JAPLMH010000044.1 GCA_026387135.1 Candidatus Omnitrophota bacterium
TTCGGTTTTTTAGGCCCCAACGGCGCCGGTAAATCAACCACCATAAGGATGCTCTGCGGCATCATCACGCCCACTTCCGGTACGGGCACAGTGGGCGGATTCGACATAATGAAGGACCAGGAGAAGATAAAACAGAATATCGGATATATGTCGCAGAAATTTTCTTTGTATGATGACCTCACTGTGGAAGAGAATATAAATTTTTACGGCGGCATATACAAGCTTTCCAAAAAAGGCCTCGCCGAAAGAAAAGAGGAGATCATAAAACTTGCCGGCATAGAGGCGTTCAGGTCGAGTCCCACAAAGACGCTTTCAGGGGGCTGGAAACAACGCCTGGCGCTCGGTTGTTCTCTGATACATAAGCCGCGGATAATATTCCTGGATGAACCTACCTCGGGCGTCGACCCTATAACTAGAACCAACTTCTGGAGCATCATAAAAGACCTGGCCAAAAATGGCGTAACGGTATTCGTCACCACTCATTACATGGACGAAGCGGAGAACTGCAATAGGATGACGCTCATCTATAAAGGTACGATAATAGCAATGGGCACGCCCGAAGAGATGAAGACGAAGTTCATGAAAGATGAGATCATCCAGATACGCGTCGATGAACCGGAGGAGTGGTCGGAAAAGATCTCGGCCGTAGAGGGCGTAAGCGAGGCCGCGCTCTTCGGCAGCGCGATCCACGCGGTAAGTCCGGATGCCAAGAAAGCGATACCATCCATAAAAAAATTATTCGAAAAAGAGGATCTAAAGGATTATAGGATAGCGAAGATAAAAGCGTCGCTTGAGGACGTATTTGTCTCATTGATCGAAGATTACGATAAGGAGCATAAGAGTTGAATTTAAGAAGGACAAGGGCGATATTCAATAAAGAGTTCATACAGATCTGGCGCGACCCGCGCAGCCTTGCGCTGGCATTTGCTATTCCGATGCTACTCTTGGTACTGTTCGGATATGCGCTCTCGCTCGATATAGATAAAATACCTACAGCCGTGTGGAACCAGGACGGTTCGCAGACCTCCATACACTTCCTCGATAATTTCAAGGGCTCGAAATATTTCAAGATAATAGGGTATTACGATAATTACCCCGAGATGGAGTATCTCATTGACAAGGGCAGCGCGATGCTCGCAATGGTCGTGGACAAAAATTTTTCGAAGTATATACAATCCAACGGCCTGGCGCCTTTTCAGGTCATCATCGACGGGAGCGACTCCAATACGGCGCAGACGGTGCTCGGGTATGTCAATAATGTGGTCTACTCCTATAATCAGAAATTCCTTAAAGATGCGCTTGCCGCCAACAGCATAGCGAACTCTACACCTGTAGACCTGCGCACAAGGATATGGTTCAACCAGGATCTCGATAGTAAACTATTTATCGTTCCGGGACTGATCGCCATCATAATGATGATAATCGCGGCGCTCCTGACATCGCTGACCATCGCCAGAGAGTGGGAACGCGGCACTATGGAGCAGCTAATATCGACCCCCGTAAGGAGCGTGGAGCTAATCATCGGGAAGTTCGCTCCATACTTTGTAATAGGCTTCATAGATCTTGTCATATCCGTCGTCATGGGCATACTATTATTCGGAGTCCCTTTAAGGGGAAATGTGGCTTTGCTCTTTGTCTGTAGCGGAATATTTTTAACGGGCGCCCTCATGCTGGGTATATACATATCCGTCGCGGCGAAGAGCCAGCTTATGGCGAGCCAAATGGCTATTCTCACATCGTTCTTGCCGACATTCATGCTTTCGGGTTTCACCTACGAGATATTCAATATGCCTGTATGGGTGCAGTACATAACGTATCTGGTGCCCGCGCGCTATTTCATAGTTA
>JAPLMH010000011.1 GCA_026387135.1 Candidatus Omnitrophota bacterium
GGTGGTCGATAAGATAGAGCTTTTAAGGAAGATGCGCGTCAGAAGGCCGAATACCTTGAGCACGATCATACATTATATAAAAGATAAGAATAATCTACCGTGCATATATTTCGTTTTCGGCAGGCGGCGCGCAGAAGAACTTGCATTTGAACTCTTCAGCTATAATTTCCTCACCAAGGATGATCAGATCAAGATAATGGATATGTATGATTCTTTATGCGAGCACTATGATCTTCTGCACGAAAAGACGGCAAACTCCATGAGACAGTTGATAACCAGAGGCATAGCCTATCATCATGCCGGGATGCTTCCCACGCTCAAAGAGGTGGTGGAGAGGCTATTTACGAGCAGGTTGCTGAAGGTCATATTCACCACGGAAACATTCGCTCTAGGCATAAATATGCCGAGCCGGTCCGTTGTATTCGATGATCTAAGAAAGTTCTACGGCAGCTTTATAAGAAATCTTAAGACGCGTGATTTTTACCAGATGGCCGGACGGGCCGGAAGGCGCGGCATAGATACTGAGGGGTTCGTCTACTGCCGAGTAAATCCCAGGCGTATTGAATTCAATGAAGTGCGTCGCATCATTTATGGAAAGCCGGAAGAGGTCAAGAGCCAGTTCAATACATCATATGCTACTATCCTGAATCTCTATGAAGAACATAAAGAGGACCTTTACAAAATATATCCTTTCTCCCTGCATTATTATCAGAGTAAAATTCACCATCAGCGCGAAGCGCTGCGCCTTATGGAGTCGAAGCTGAAGCTATTGAAAGAGCTAGGCCACATAGAGAACGGTATCCTCACGCCGAAGGGGAGATTTGCCAAGGCCGTTTATGGCTACGAGCTTTTGTTGGGAGAGTTCTTCCAGGAGAATATTTTTGAACAGCTCGATGAACTGGGCATAGGCATGCTGGCGGCCGGCGTAGTATTTGAACCGAGAAAGAATCAGAGTGGTGTCAGCGTTCCTAAAGAGGGCGTGCAGTTGGAAAAGATGTGCCGCGAGATCCACGAGAGTATACGGCGTAAAGAGATAAAGTATAAGATCTATCCATTCTCCAAGGCGCCCCATTTTCATATGGCCAAGGCGATAGACATGTGGATGCGCGGGGAGAAGTTCGCTCAAATTTTGCGCTTTACCGATACTGACGAGGGAGAGGTCGTGCGATATTTCCGCATGTCTATACAGATACTGCGCGAGATGGCGGAATCGGAAGCCTCCTCATATCTACTGAAGGACAGGATAAAGAATACCATACGACTGATAAACCGCGATGTTGTGGATGCGGAGAAACAGCTGCGCGAGGGATAGAATTATTATATATTGAAATTTTGTATTTTTTGGAGTAGAATATACCCGTCAATTAAAAACCGCAAATAGGAGAATCGCCATGAAAAGAGTTATATCCCTCATATTAGTGTCCCTCTTCGTAATCGTTTCGATCGGCTACAGCTATGCCGCAGAGCTTGAAGGAAAGCATAAGGCCCAAATGGACGAGATGCAGAAGAAGTTCCATTGGTGGCCGACGGACGCCAAGCCGAATCCCGTGAAGGACGAGCGCGGCGGATACTGGTGGTGGCCGAAAGATAAAGGTAATGTAAGCGGGCTCTGGGGCAACAGGGGATATATTTACGTATACAAGATCATCTATGACTACAAAGAAGGTTTGCCGGAGCCTAAGAAAGACGAGCTCAGGGCGTCTCTCCTGGTAAAGAAGATACATAAGAACGTAAAGATATATTTCGATTTCGATAAGTCGGACATCCGTGATGACGCCGTTGTCGTGCTGGACCAGGGGGTGGCATTACTGAATA
>JAPLMH010000176.1 GCA_026387135.1 Candidatus Omnitrophota bacterium
TCAGACCCCCTGGATATGAGCTCTCCGGTATTGGCTACACCTATGACAACGGGCGCGCTTATTATGCTCCTGGACGCCATGCGCAGAAGTACCGATGAGGGCCTGGTAAAATCGGCGGCTTTGGAATTTACGAGGTTCGCAAGCTCATTCTTCTTCTCGCCTTTTAATATGATGAATTTCCAGGATTGCTGATTGTGCGCTGAAGGCGCCTGATTGGCCGCATGCAATATGACCCGCAGATCATGGTCACTGACTGGTTTGTCGGTGAACATCCTGACGCTTCGCCTGTTCTTAATGGAGAGAAGCGTTTCGTTGATCGGCATATCTATTTTGACTTGATAGCCAGAATTTTTACCAGGTCCGCCGCATCTTCGATCTTATCCGTTACGCCTTCTCGGTACTCTCCCAACTGGTATGATAATAAAAGGGTTGCCGGATCAAGCTTCGCATGTATTATGGAGCCTATAACGATCCTTTTCTGATCATCTGCCCGGTGTTCGATATTATCAACTATAGCGCAATCTTCCAGGGCCTTTTTAAGGTCGTTTTTGGCCAAAGAGTGTATGCCGCTCCTTAAATTTGTTATAGATTCTACGATCAGGTCTGTGGCCACAGAAAGATTGCCAAGGATGTCATCAGGCAGTTTCTGCTCTATGAACCCGAGTAAGCGTGCTGCTCCGTTGGTCCAATCGGCGATCCTATCCAGAGTCTTAACGAAATGCATCAGATCCTCGCGATCCGGCGGCAAGAGAAGTCCTTCCGATAATTCAGCAACCATCTTTGATCGTAAAATATCGGCCTTATGTTCGCCTTCGGCAACGTTGGCTATCGCCACGATCTTTGCCTGCGTATCGCCCCTTGCAAAGGCCTTGATAGCTTCATCAAAGAACCTTATCGTCTGATAGACCTCCTCAACGTGCTTCTGGGAATCCTCGAGTATAGATTTTTCTTCGGCCATACCTAACCACCCCAAAATATTACGCATCTCTTTCATCTTGATCCTCCTTTAGGCTATTTTTACAAAGATCATTATTATCTTAAGGATTGTAAAAGTTATTATGCCGGTTATGAAAGGCGTTGCCAGCCAGCATACTATAATCTCTTTCATTATCCTTATGTTCACCACCTTGATACCCCTTACCAAACCCACGCCAAAAATAGCGCCCACAATAGAATGGCTTGTGGAGACCGGAATCCCAAATAGTGTGTAAACGTGCACATTTATCGCGCTTGCAAGCTGTGCAGAAAAAGCCATTATGGGAAGCAGTTGCGTGATCTCCGAGCCGATAGTTTCCATTACCTTATATCCCCATGTTGCTATACCGATCACTATGGCCAAGCCTCCCAAGAAGATGCTCATATTAGGCGTCAATATATTGGCGCCGACCATTACGCCGACAGAATTAGCCACATCATTTGCGCCCCAGGTATAAGCTACATAGCAGCCGCTTACTATTATCAACGCGCTCATAGTAACTTTGAGATATCTGCGAGGTATCATTGAGTACAAGACCCTTTTGAAGATAAGGTAGAATATATAACCCAGCAGAGCGGCACCCAGAGGAGTGCATATCCAGCATATAAATATGTCACCCAGAACTTTCCATTTGATCGGGGCATGTCCCCCAGAGGAGTGCATATCCAGCAGATAAATATGTCACCCAGCACCTTCCATTTGATCGGGGCATGAATTGCCAGCCCAGCCCCCGCTACAGCTCCTACTATGGAATGGCTCGTTGATATAGGCATCTTCCAGTAGGTGGCCAATACTACCCATGCGCAGGCCCCGAAAGACGCCACTAAAGCGACATATGTGGCAAGGTCTTTGCTGAGCAGATCCATCCGTATTATGCCCTTGCCGATGGTATTTGTTACATGAGAGCCTTGCAGGACTGCTCCGATAAACCCGAATATGCAAATCAGGATTATGGCTTGCTTTAAGGTGAGGACTTTAGAGCCAACAGCAGTGCCGAGCGAGTTGGCCGCATCATTTGCGCCTATCGACCAGCCGACAGCCAGGCCCATGAGGATCGTTAATACTATAATTGCGAGCATCGCCAATGATTATATGTATAACCATTGGTCGTGTCAAGAGAAGACTGTTCGTGTTTGGAGATTTCTATATTATTCGATTGGCTGGTACGGAGAATATCTTTCCGCCCAGGTGATGAAGAAGTTTTGGCCCGTTCTTTTCTGGATGCCATCTGTTTGTGAAGATATTTTTTTCAGCCTCAGCATAAACTATATCGCCTATGATAACGCTATATTTTTTCAAAAGCCGCTCTTCCCTGCGCAATTTGCACTCCATGATGCCTATAGCGGATTTTAAACGCGGGGATTTTACTCTTTTGCTCTTCTCTTTAATTAGCCCGAACTCTTCGAATTTATCTATTTTTTTGCCAGAAATGC
>JAPLMH010000093.1 GCA_026387135.1 Candidatus Omnitrophota bacterium
AAATAAAGAATATCACGGAGGCCATAGAGATAGCCGAAAAGTTCAAGGAGAAGCGTGTTTAAAAAGATTAAAAATAGTAAAAATAGGGACAGCGCCCTATTTTCATTTAGGAGAACGATAGAAAAAGGGGCGCTGTCCCTATTTTTCCTAGCAGTTGCTACCTCTGCCCACGCCGCTGAGCAGGCGTCTGTGGAGGGGTTGGTCAAGAGACTTACCCCGCCGCTTGCCGTGACAGCAGCAGAAGAGCCGAAAAAAGATAGCTGGTATTTTGACGGGTACTTTGAGCCCGGCAATGTATTGCAGGGCACGAAGAGAGGTCATTGGAATGAACTCGACTACACTTTCGGTTATACGCATAAAAACATCACCGGCTATGCGTGGATATCCCAACAGGAGAGGTTTGACAATAAGAATAACGCGGCCGCATTAGGCGCGTATATAAATATGGATAAGGATCAGTATGCGCATCTTGAATGCGGCTTAGGCTGGGGCGGTAAGATGTTCTTATATCAACTGCAGTCCATATCCGAGTACGGCCACCGGATCCATGAAAATCTTTTCGGACAGGTAAGCTATACCTATCGTTCTTATAGAGGCACGGGCGACGATACACATTTACTTGCACCCGGGCTCATATACTATTTCGGAGACAGTTATTTAAGCGCAAATTATGGCGCCAGCTACATGGAAAGCCATGATACCGCTTCTATCGGGGTATTCAAAGGCGATTTTGCGATAACAAAGTTCCTGCGATGGAATTGCGGCGTAGCGGTAGGCGGCAGGCTATACGATATCCTCGGCAAGGACGCGCATGACGAGCAGGGGTATATACTCTTTACCGGAGTTAACATTAATCTATATAAAGGCATAAACTGCAGGTTCGGATATATCTACGGAACGGAAGAGCCGAAGTTCATAAAGCGCAGCATATATTACGCCGTCTCAGCAAAATTCTAGATGTATAACTATCATGCCGACATAATCTGGTCGATTAACGCTATGCTGCTGGGCATGCTCATAGTGACAAGCGTTGTTATCTTTGCCTGCGTATTGGTTAAAAGTCATCTATCGCAGATGAGGCGCCTCGCGCTTATTGGCATAAAGAAAAATGTTTATGAGATGGTGCTGGCCAGCGGGAAGGCCTCGGAAGCCGTCTGTCAACCGTTCATCTCGACCATTACCCCCCAACAATTCATCGATATCGCGACAAACAGATCCATAGAGGCCGCGTTTTTCAATGATTCCGAGCAGCGATTGCTGAAAAGCTGCTTCGTCAATCCGGAGGAGGTCGCCAGGCTGGCGAAGATAGCTACGCGCTCGACAATTAAGTGGCGCAGGATAGAAGCTATAATATGTCTTGGCTATACCGAATCTCGGGAGGCTGTGGAGATCCTAAAAAAGTCCCTATACAGTAAGGATTATGACATATCTTATTTTTCTATGGTCTCTTTAGGGCTTATAAAGACGGTGGAATCCGCGAGAATACTTATTGATTTTTTAAAGAAGGATCTATCGGCCGGCGCCAAGATAATTTCGGTGCTCGAAAGCTTTCCTAAAGAGATATCCGATGATGTCATCAAACTTACGGAATATCATGATCCGGTCGTCCGGACATGGGCGATAAGGCTTTTATCGAAATTCGCCGTCGATAAGGATATCTTCAGGATCGAAAAGCTTACACATGACGGATCAGACGAGGTGCGGGCGGCGGCCTGCGACTGTCTGGGCGATCTGGGCAATAAGTCCGCCGAATCCGTGCTTTTAAAATGTCTTGAGGATGAGAGTTGGAGCGTAAGGCGGCAAGCGATCTTTGCGGTTGGCAAAGTCATGGGCGACGCGGCCTTGCCGGAGGTAATAAAGCTCATAAATGACTCTTCCTGGGTGGTGATCGATGCCGTCAAAGATGCCATGGTAGATTATATCGAGGCCGCCATTCCGTATATAGAGCGTTTTTTGGTCGGCGAGGACGAGATCGCCAAGAAATATTCCGTACTGGCACTGGAAAAATCGGGATATATGGGAAAATTATTTAATGATATCTTTTCGGGTAATGATAGAGATGCCGCGGTTCGGCTTTTAAAAGGCGTTATGAGATCGAAGTCTCACGCCGGCCTGGATGCCGCGCTGAATAACCTTGATCCCGCGGTGCGGGCCAAAGTCCTTGAACTATTAGTGAATCAGGAGTAAGGATAATTTATGTTCTTCCCCAAGCTCGTCTATATTATATTTGTAGTCTCGTTCGGCTATTTTATAACTCTTACGCTTTACTATATATCCCTGGCTCTCATAGGTTCTTTTGAAGAGGCAAGGAGGTCCCGGCAGGGTGAGGAAGAAGACTATTCACGGTTCTATCTCTCTCCGCTAAACATGTCCGTGAGCATAATAATACCGACCCATAATGAGGAAGAGTGGATAATCGACTCACTAAAATCGGTCATGAACCTGAACTATCCCGAATTTGAAATAATAGTGGTGAACGACGGCTCTACGGATAAGACTTTTGAAGTGCTGAATGATATGTTGAAGCTCAGGCCGATCGACGCCATGTACATAAAACATTACAAAGATGGCAGGGTCCGCGGCATACTTAAGAGCGAAACTTTTCCTTACATCACCGTAATAGACAAGGACGCCGGGCATAAAAAGGCCGGTTCGGTGAACGCCGGATTGAATATGGCCAAAAATGATTACATATGTGTGGTTGATGCCGATACGGTGCTCGAAAGGGATGCGCTCCTGAAAGTCATGGCCCAGGTCGAGAAGGAGCCGGATAAGATAATAGGTATAGGAAGTTACTTCGGTCTCGTTAACGGCTTCAAAATAAAAGACGGCACTATTGTAGACCGCAGTTTTTCCTACAACCCCATAATAGCCTACCAGAACATAGAATATATACGCTCGTTTATAGGCACCCGCTTGGCGTGGAGCAAATATAACGCCATGCCCAATGTTGCCGGCGGGTTCGGTGTGTGGCGCAGGGATGTTATGTATGAGTTAGGCGGTTATTCAACGGAGTTCACGTGTGAAGATGTGGAGCTTACTTTCCGCGCACATGACTATGTCGTTAAAAACAAGGAAAAGGGGTATAAGATACTTATGATGCCGTATTGCAGCGGTTGGACGGAGGGGCCCAGCAACATTTTATCCCTTATTCTGCAGCGTAACCGTTGGCAGAGAGTTATCGATGAGACTATATTGAAGTACAGATATATGATCTGCAACCCAAAATACGGTTTTTTCGGATTTTTTACAATGCCATATTTCCTGCTATATGAAGTCTTCGGGGTATTTGTGGAGGTCGTCAGCATAGCTTTGGTTGCTGCGGGATGGATAATGGGATTTCTGCAAAGAGATGTTTTTTTTGCCTACTTTGCTTTCATGTTGTTATCTCAGGCCTTCTCCTCGCTGTTATGCATATTATCATTTATCGAAAGGGACAGGATCTTGAAAGTCAGATATGTCATGTACCTTGTTATGCTTACATTTGTGGAGTTCTTCTGGTATAGATGGATAATAAGCCTGGCCAAACTCATGGGAACATTCGATTTTCTGCGCAAGAAAAGATCTTACGATATGTATGTGCGTCCGAAGCGCGCCTCTTAAGCAAATAATTGACAAATAGCCTCAAAATGGTACAATAAGGAAGCGTAAGAAAAAGACTACGATGTCTTCTGGTAAAGTATGCTGGAAGACATTTTTATTTTTATGGAAAAAAATATTCTTCTTTCAATAATATTCGTGCCGGTGTTGGGCGCGTTCCTGCTTCCTCTCCTTCAGAATATATCTAAAGGGATGAGGAACGCGGCGGCCCTCCTGATGGTCCTCGTCTCTCTGGCCGGCTCATGTATGTTGGCACCTCATGTGCTGGCAGGAAACAAGATCACCATATTCCGGGAATTCCCGCTAGGATTCAATTTTGTCCTCACCGCAGATATGCTGGCGATATTCATGGCCATCGTCTCATCTTCAGTAAGCGCCGTGATCGTCCTCTACTCCTTCGGATACATCAGCCACTATAAAAATCAGAATGAATATTATTTCCTGGTCGTCCTCTTCCTGGGCTCGATGATGGGCATAATATTCTCCGCCAATCTCATATTCATCTATCTCTTCTGGGAGATGACCGCTATAGCGAGCTGGCGGTTGATAGGGTTTTTTAGGGAGCCGAGGGATGTCCTGCGCGCGGACAAAGCATTCTTAGTCACTGTATTTGGCGCGCTCGTGATGCTTATAGGATTCATAATGGTATATCAGAGCACGGGCTCTTTCGATCTCGCCGCAATAAAAGAGGCTTTAAAGACAACACCCATTTCGAATATAGCGGTCATATTGATACTATTCGGGATATTATCAAAGTCGGCCACGCTTCCGTTCCATACATGGCTACCGGATGCGGGCGTTGCGCCAAGTCCGGTGACGGCCCTGCTCCACGCGGCGGTCCTGGTCAAAATAGGAGTCTATGTATTCGCCAGATTATTTATAGTTACATTCACTCTTGCGCCAATATGGCACGTTGTCATACCGTGGATAGCGGCCTCGAGTGCGCTCGTTTCAGCGGGCGCGGCGCTAGTAGAGACCGATATGAAGAGGATAATCGCATACTCTACCATAAGTCAGATAGCCTTCATATTCCTGGGATTTGCTGTCGGCACAGAGATCGGCATAGCGGGGGCTCTCCTCTACATATTGATGCACGGGATAGCTAAGGGCGGGCTCTTCCTTTGCGCAGGCATAGTGG
Organism: Candidatus Omnitrophota bacterium; assembly: GCA_026387135.1. Lineage (GTDB taxonomy): Bacteria > Omnitrophota > Gorgyraeia > 2-01-FULL-45-10 > 2-01-FULL-45-10 > 2-01-FULL-45-10. The sequence continues at coordinate 4,739 of JAPLMH010000093.1, forward strand.
AGCAGAATACAAGGACCAAAGATATAACTCAGCTCGGAGGCCTTATAGCCACTATGCCGGTTACCGCGATATCGTTTTTATTCTGCGCATTCTCCGTAATGGGTATCCCGCCATTCGGCGGATTCTTTTCAAAATATATGGTCATATCGGGTGCCGTGAATTCCGGCCAGGTACTATTGATGGTCACATTTTTGGCGGGCGCGGTTCTCACCATCCTGTATCTCTTCAGACTATTTAATATGATATTCTTAGGCTCTCCTAAATTTGCGTATGCGCCCGAAGGATCTCGCGTAATGGTCTTTTCGGTTGCTCTCTTGGCGGCCATCTCTTTGGCTGCCGGGATCTATATATACTATCCATCGTCGTTTGTTCAAGTTGCTGTTAAGCAGATGATGGGGGTGGGCTCATGAATAATATAATGCTCTTACCTATACTGATACCAATCGCAGGGGCCATCGCGGTATTTTTACAAAATAGGGGACAGCGCCCTATTTCTACACATACTCATATAATTCATGGAAATAGGGCGCTGTCCCCTATTTTAAAAGAGGCCATAGTTCTTTTAGCGGTCCTGGCGAACCTATTTATCGCGGTCAAGCTTTTCGGTAAAAACATAAATTATTCCGTTCCCTGGGCCGGATTCGGCCTGGAGTTCGTTCTTCGGAACTATCACTTCAGTTCTTTTATAATGTCTGCGGTGGCGATATTCGGTCTATTGGTCACTCTTTATTCGACTGCTTTTCTGCGCGATAAAGGCTATGCCAGGCTTTTCTACACATATCTATTGATATCGATTGCGCTGGCGAACGGGGCGGTGCTTGCGGATAATCTCATCCTTTTGCTCTTCTTTTGGGAGGGCCTGCTCCTTACATTATTCGGTATGATCGCCATAGGCAATCCGAATGCCTACAAGACAGCTACAAAGGCGTTCATAATAGTAGGCGTTTCAGACCTGTGCATGATGTCGGGTATGGCCATAGCCGGAAAGTTGGCGGGAACCTTGACTATATCCGGGATAAGCCTTTCGATCTCCGGATTAGGCGGGTTGGCGTTCATATTTTTGGTAATAGGCGCCATAGCCAAGGCCGGCTCGATGCCTTTCCATTCCTGGATACCGGATGCGGCGATAGATGCGCCGCTGCCATTCATGGCGATACTTCCGGCGGCGTTGGAGAAACTGCTCGGTATATATTTTCTGGCGCGTATCTCATTAGATATGTTTAAGACCAGTCCTCATTCCTGGGCCAGCACGTTTCTTATGACCGTAGGCGCCATAACGATCATCTTTGCGGTAATGATGGCGCTCATACAAAAGGATTATAAGAAGCTCCTTTCATATCACGCCATAAGCCAAGTGGGTTATATGATATTAGGCATAGGCACCTTTGTCCCTGTAGGCATAATCGGCGGTCTATTCCATATGATAAATCACGCGATGTACAAGAGCTGTCTGTTTTTGACGGGTGGAGCGGTTGAGAAGCAGGCCGGCACAACAGACCTCGAGAAGTTGGGCGGCCTGGCGTATAAGATGCCGGTAACATTCGTCTGCTTTATTATAGCGGCGGCTTCAATATCCGGAGTGCCGCCGTTTAACGGATTCTTTTCGAAAGAGCTCGTCTATGACGGAGCGTTGGAGCGGGGCTGGATATTTTATGCGGCCGCGGTACTTGGGTCATTTCTCACAGCGGCTTCGTTCTTAAAATTGGGCCACGCGGTCTACTTCGGTAAAAATAGGGACAGCGCCCTATTTTCTACCGGACCAAATACTAAAATAGGGCGCTGTCCCTATTTTTCAGAAGCGCCTATAGCCATGCTGATACCCATGGTGATCATTGCGCTCGCATGCATATTATTCGGAGTTTGGAATTATCTTCCTCTCAAATATCTGATCCAGCCTATATTGGGCGAGCATCTTCTGGAGGGGCGTAATTTTTACGGCTTCCCAACGAACCCGATGCTCGTTATAGTTACAATACTGGTATTGATCGCAGCCGTCATCAATCATCTGTACGGGGTTAAAAGGACCGGAAGCGCTCTCAGGGCGGCCGAGCATATTCATTACGCGCCCGTCCTCTCAAAGATATACGAAAAAGCCGAGACCAGATATTATGATCCATACGAAATAGGGCGTAAGTTAGTCAAGCTCTTCTCCCGGTTGATGTGGGGCATCGATAAAGCGATAGATTGGATATATAACGATATGGCTCCAAAGTCGGCATATTTTATCACTGACAGGATAAGAAGATTACACGACGGGAATTACAAAACCTATATGGTATGGTCGCTTGCGGGCGCCGGTATCATACTGATATTTTTTATACGATGCCATCATTATTCATTTTAATACCCATATTCGGAATAATCATACTGAACCTTCCCCTCGGAGGGCTCCTGAAGAAGTGCGCCTTCTGGTACGCGTTCGCATTATTTTCTCTGCAGATAATACTCGCCATATTCCACAATCCTTTCTTCTGGAGCGGTGAGCTGGAATCGATCTCCAAGTTCTTCAATGTAAGTTTTACGATAGACCATCTGGGATTTTTGATGCTCTTGTCTATAGGCATAGTCTGCCTTTCAAGTCTGGTGGTATCCCGGTACGTGATAACGGACGAAGACGAGAGGTTCAATTTTATAAATCTACTGATAATAGCTTCCATAGGGCTGTGCGGGGTAGTAATGGTGAAGGACATATTCTCCATGTATGTATTTCTTGAGGTGACGGCCGTGGCATCGTTCATATTGATAGCGTTTGACAGGGGCAGACACGCCCTCGAAGGCGCCTTCAAATATATAGTCCTCTCGTCGGTAGCTTCTATCATGATGTTGTCATCTATAGCGCTCTTTATATTGATAGCAGGTGACACGTCATTCTCCTCGATAGCCGCAGCCCTGAAGGCAGGCACACCCGGCATTCAGACTCGTAACTTCGGTATTCGGTTTTAGCCCGGAGATCAAGGCGGTGCTTCTAGTGGTAGGCATGTTATCTGTCCTTGTAGGAGCTTTCGCGGCGCTCGGCCAGAATAATTTTAACAGGATGCTCGGATATTCAAGTATAAGTCAGATAGGATATATAATTTTAGGGTTGGGCACGGGCACAGCGCTCGGAATAGCCGGAGCGGCGTTCCATATATTCAACCATGCAATATTTAAGTCGCAGCTATTCGTGAATGCGGCTGCAGTGCGCGTAGCTACGGGCACAAAGGATATGAATGATATGGGCGGCCTGTCGTCCAAGATGCCCGTTACGGGAGCTACATCGATCGTAGCGATGCTCTCCACGTGCGGGGTGCCGCCCATGGCCGGATTCTGGAGCAAGTTCATCATAATCGTAGCGTTATGGAGATCCGGTAACCAGGTTTACAGCGTAATAGCGATATTGGCCAGCATATTGACATTGGCCTACATGCTCTCCATGCAGCGCAGGGTATTTTTCGGCAAGCTAGGACCCGGGCTTGAGAATGTGAAAGAGGCAAATTTCGGATTTTCGGCCGTTTCAATAGCGCTTTCGACGATAACGATAGCCGCGGGCATATGTTTCCCCGCGATATTTAATAAATTTCTTATGCCGTTGGCGGAAATGTTTATACATTAAAAGTAGCCCGGACTTAAGCCCGGACTACTTATGTGGATAACTTTATGACACTCATAGACATTATACTTCTCACAGCGATGGTAGTGGCGGCGTCATGGACCGTCATGACGAGGAGCCTCTTAAAATCGACGATAGGGCTCGCTTTCACGAGTGCGATAATAACTATCATCATGTTCAGGCTCAAATCGCCTCTTGCCGCTGTATTCGAATTGTCCGTTTGCACGGGGCTGATAACGGCTGTATTTGTCAGCACGATAAGCCTGACGAAACCTCTCACGCACAAGGAGATAATAAAATTATCCAAGGACAGGGTGAAGAGGTTCTGGTATATGCCCGTTATAATGCTGACAGTCGGAGCAGCGCTTATATCTTTAAAATTGCCGGGAGATTTCAAGATGCCTTTGAAGCTGGCAGAGGGCGATGTGCGCAGCGTCCTGTGGAATTCGAGACAGCTCGACATATTCGGACAGATAGTGGTCTTATTGGCGGGAGTCTTCGGTATAGTTCTCTTATTTAAGGAGAGAAATAAAAGATGATGGGAGCTAATTGGCAGCTATTTACAGGCTTCGCTTTCTTCGTGATCATGGTCCTGATCGCCGGGCTTTACTGTATTCTCGTGACGCGTAATCTCATGAGGGTGATCATAGGATTGGAGCTCCTCACAAAGGCGGTCACGCTCCTTATTATAGTGGCGGGCTATGTGACCGGCCAGACGGCGCTTGCGCAGTCGCTCGTCATAACGCTCATAATAATAGAGGTGGTAGTCATAGCGGTGGCTGCCGGCGTAATATTAAGCATATACAGACACAACGAATCGCTTGCCGCGAGTAATCTGACCAGCCTTAAAGGATGAGAGCATAATGGAAAAATTTATATTAACTCCGCCGGTTGCCTTCATAATAATATTGGTTGCTACGATGCTGCTGTCCGGCCTCTTGTCAAAATTATCGTTTAAGGCAAGGAGGGGCGAAAACGCCTCAACTGAATCGTATTCTTGCGGAGAGGAAGGATTGACTCCTTTCATACAACCTGACTATGCGCAGTTTTTTCCGTTCGCTTTCTTCTTTACGATATTGCATGTTACGGCTTTGATAATAACGACAGTGCCGGTAGAAACGCTTGGGTCTCTTTCCATAGCGGTCGTCTATTTGGCGGGCGCCATGACGGCGCTATTCATACTTTTCAGGAAATAATTTTATGAGCTTTGCGAAGAAGATAATCAACTGGGCGACGGTCAAATCCCCGTGGGTTCTGCATTTCAATACGGGTGCCTGCAATGCCTGCGATATTGAGATAATAGCCGCGCTCACACCCAGATATGACCTGGAGCGATTCGGGGTGCAGCTGAAAGCCACGCCCAGGCATGCCGATATCCTTCTCTGTTCGGGGCCCGTAACGAAACAGGTGGCCCCGAGATTAAAGAAAATATATGAGCAGATGCCCGAGCCGAAGTTCGTTGTTGTAGTCGGCACATGTGCCTGTTCGGGCGGGGTTTTCGACGGCTGTTATAATGTCGAAAGCGGCATCGACGCCGTGCTTCCGGTGGCCGCGTACATACCGGGTTGTCCGGTCAGCCCCAAGGCATTAATAGACGGCATCGTAAAATTATTAAAGAGCGTGGAAGGCAAGGGCGTTCGCGCGTCATTGCCGGTCCCAAAATAATTAATTTATGGAAAACAAAGAGATAAAGATAAAACAGGATCTCCTGAACAGATTCCCTTATTTAAACGATAAGGTGAGGGTCCAGAGGGATCGCCGGATATTGGCCGAGGTAGATTACGGCAATTTTAAAGAGGTCTTCGAATATGCCATACGCGACCTTAAGTT
>JAPLMH010000009.1 GCA_026387135.1 Candidatus Omnitrophota bacterium
CCGAAGGCAAGGTGAGGGACGCCGTTTCGGATCTCGCCATAGCTAAAGCGAAGGCGCTTGAGATACTGAACAAGGCGATCAAGGAAGAGGTGAGCCCGGAAGAGTATTTTAATGTCGATCCCAAGTTCAAGATGTCAAAACTGAAGAAGAGGATCGATAATCTTGCCAATAGCCTGCGCAAGGCCAGGACAAAGTCGAGTATAGGCAAGCTTGTAAAAGAGTCCAATCTCGCTATGTCCGTAGTTGAGCAAATAATCAAAAAGATAGACGAGCTTCTGGGTGAGCATGCGAAAACAGAAAGCTCGCTTTCACGCGCCAGAAGATCGAGGGATAGGGATGAGATAAAGAGGCTTAATAAATATAAGAGGAAGATAGAGAGGGATCTCGGCGAGCCGGTCGACTTTATGAAAGAGCATTATAAATTCATAAAGTCATGTGAAGTCAAACTGAATAAAAATAAGAAGGAACTGGTAGCCGCTAACTTGAGGCTGGTAGTGAGCATTGCGAAGAAGTATACAAATAGAGGCCTCTCCTTCCTCGACCTGATACAGGAAGGCAACATCGGCCTTATGAAGGCCGTAGATAAATTTGAGTACAAACGCGGATATAAATTTTCGACATACGCGACATGGTGGATACGCCAGGCCATAACGCGGTCGATCGCCGACCAATCCAGAACCATAAGGATCCCGGTCCATATGACTGAGACCATAAATAAGCTTATAAGGGTGTCGAGGGCGCTCGTGCAGGAGAACGGAAAAGAACCGACGCCCGAAGAGATAGCGCATAAGATGAGGATGCCTGTCGATAAGGTCAGGGGCATATTGAAGATCGCCCAGGAGCCCATATCGCTCCAGACGCCTATAGGAGAAGAAGGCGATACGCATTTCGGCGATTTTATAGAAGATAAACGCGCAGTATCCCCGGCCAACGCCACCGCCTACTCAATGCTGAAAGAAGAGATGGATGATGTCCTGGGTACGCTGACCGAGCGGGAGAAGAAAGTTCTCCGCCTGAGGTTCGGGATAGGCGACGGCTATCCGAGGACACTGGAAGAGGTCGGCGCCATATTCAAGGTCACGAGGGAGCGCGTAAGGCAGATCGAGGCAAAGGCTCTCAGAAAACTGCGCCATCCGACACGTTCGAGAAGGTTGAAGAATTTCCTTGCTATGGGTATGGGAGAATAGGCCATGCGTAAGATGATCATTGCTCTGATCCTGGTATCTTTATTGGTAGTGATAGCATATAAGGCGCATTCATACGATGTCAGACAGACGCGGCAGGAGCTGGAAGGAAGACAGCTGGAGAATAAGAAGAGTTGGACAAAGATCTTAAAGGATATGCCCGCAGACCAGATAAAAGAGATACTTGGCGCACCGGAACGCATATTGGAAGGCGTTACCACGGTATGGTTTTATCAGAAGGGCGGCAGCGTAACTTTTAGCGACGGCAAGGTCATCAAAACGATCAAGCCATTTAGTTGGGACTACTAAGAAAAGAATCTTTACACGTAATTGTAATTCATATATAATATCGTCCTTATTTTGATTCGCATTAGTGGGCCTGTAGCTCAGTTTGGTAGAGCAGGAGACTCATAATCTCTTGGTCCAAGGTTCAAGTCCTTGCGGGCCCACCACTATAAAATGGAAGGGAGATTTATGGTGAAGAGGATCGTGGTTTTGGTTCTGTTGGCTTTAGTTGCAATGCCGCAGTTCGTGCGGGCCGAAGAGGTCAAACCTATTCAGCTGGCGGTATTCAATCCCATTCAGCTTGTTCCGGAGGGAGATTCCATTAAAGGCGGGCGCCTTAGCGTGTTTTACACCGTTAACAAAGATGTCTCGGGGCTGAGCCTCGTTTGGCTTGGTGTAAACAGAGCTACTGGTGATGTAAATGGCGTTGAGATAGGCCTCGGCAACTGGGTCGAGGGTTCTGCCTATGGCGGGCAATTAGGTATCGTAAATCACGCGGGAAAACGTTTTGTCGGGTTGCAGTACGGCATGGTCAATGTTGCGGAAGGCGATCTCTCCGGTTTACAGTGGGGCCTTGTCAACTGGACGGAGGGGTTCATGCACGGTATACAAGCCGGCGTTGTGAATGTCTCTAAGGGCCAGTCCATAGGGTTAGACCTGGGCGTAGTGAATTACAGCCAGGACTCATTCAAGGGTCTACAGACCGGATTTGTTAATTATGCCGGTGAGATGCATGGAGTGCAGCTCGGTATAGTCAACTATACGAAATCTCTCGACGGCCTTCAGATAGGCCTCGGTAACTATAACGGCAACAAAAAACCTATGGAGTTCATGGTTTTAGTCAACTGGTCGTTCTGATTAATTTTTATTGGATAAAAAAATACCGCCCGATTATCAGGCGGTATTTTATTTACAAAGATCCGAACTATTTAAATGCTTGATTAACTTTCTTTGCGGCTGCGTCAGCGTCTTTCTCAAGCTGACTTCTATTATCACATCCGCTCAAAGTGCCGATTAAAAGAACCAGCGCTATCAAAGATACCAAAAATCCATATCTACGCATTTTAACCTCCTTCCCATTTTAGACACACAAGTTATTGTACCAACGCTGAAGAAAATGTCAATGAAATTTCCGGCCTACAAATAACTTGCGTAGATTCTTATTTGGAGTAAAATAATGTCAAAGGAGGTGTCGTATGTCCATAGTAAAAGAATTTAAGGATTTTGCGGTAAAAGGCAATGCGGTGGATATGGCGGTAGGTATTATAATAGGAGCTTCTTTCGGTAAAATAATCGGTTCTTTGGTTAATGATATAATCATGCCGCCCCTGGGATTATTGATCGGCGGTGTGGATTTCAAGAATCTGAAGATAGTTCTTAAAGCGGCAACTGATACTACCCCTGCGGTCGCCATCAATTACGGGCAGTTCATAAACACAACGATCGATTTTCTGATAGTAGCAGCGGCTATTTTTGTGGTGGTTAGAAGCCTTGCCAGCTTAAAGAAGAAGCAATCATAAAATACGGTATTTGTTAACAAAAAAAGGGGGCTTAATATGGGAGCACTTATAGGGCTTGTTATATTGGTGCTGGATATCGTCGCCATAGTTGATGCGGTAAAGAGCTCTATGGACACAGGTAAGAAGGCGCTGTGGATCATATTGGTACTTGTATTGCCCTTAATAGGTATGGTTCTTTATTTTTTGATCGGGAAGAAAGAATAAGGTAG
>JAPLMH010000073.1 GCA_026387135.1 Candidatus Omnitrophota bacterium
ACTGCGGACCTCAAAGGCCTGGTCCGGCGTGGCAATTGATATGGCGTGGCCCTCATGTCCTGCGCGTCCGGTACGGCCGATCCTGTGGACATAATTTTCCGCATCCTCCGGAAGATCATAATTTATCACAAGCTCTATTCCAACGACATCTATCCCGCGCGCCGCTATGTCAGTAGCGACGAGTATCCTGTATTTGCCGGTTTTGAAACCTTCGAGCGCTTCTCTACGCTGCGGCAGGGACTTGTCGGAATGTATTTCGGCAGCACGCCAGCCTTTCTCCTTCAAAGCGCGCGTTATCTTGGAGGCGCCGCGCTTTGTCCTTGAAAATAAGAGGACGGACCCATTGTATTGCTTCAGTATTTTGCTGAGAAGCCTGCCCTTATTCTCTTTTTTGATTATATACAATTCCTGCGTTATGCGCTCGGCCATCGTGCCCGACGGAGCCACCTCGATGTGGATGGGAAGCTTCATATGCGCGGTGGCTATCCTTACGACGTCGCCCGGTATCGTGGCCGAGAAGAGCATCGTCTGCCGGTCCTTTGGGATCGACCTCAGGATCTTCTCTATCTGCGGCAGGAAACCCATATCGAGCATCCTATCCGCTTCATCCAGGACGAGTATATTCGTGTCGGCCAGCATGACCGTCCTCTGCTCCATGTGGTCAACAAGCCGTCCAGGAGTAGCGACTATAACCCGCGGATTGGACCTCAAGGCCTGTAATTGATTGTGCATGGATGCTCCGCCTATAAGCACAGCGGTCTTCATGCCGAATATCGGGGTCAGTTTCTGGAATGTTTCATCCACCTGTATGGCGAGCTCTCTTGTGGGCACCAGGATAAGGGCTTTTCCCTTTCTCTGTGCGAGTCGCTGTATGATCGGTATGGCGAAAGCGAGAGTCTTTCCCGTGCCGGTCTGGGCTACCCCTATAATATCGCTTCCTTCTATGCATACGGGGATGGCTTTGTGCTGAATGGGCGTGGGGATAGTGAATTTATACCTGTCGAGGGCTTCTAAGATCTTTGGCGCTATTCCCAGACTGTAGAACGAGCTGTTTTGTTGTGATGTGTGAGGCATTTGCGCATTATAGCACTTAAAACCTTCAAAAGCTATTTAAATCAGTCGCTATTGACTTTAGCTCAAGGTGAGGGTATTATTAGCTGACAAGATGAAAAAAGAAGAGCATTTAAACCTATTATTCCAGGAGCTCAAAGAGAATCCATACAGGCAGCTGAATCTCGCCTTTACGCTGATCAGCATCATCCCTATCCTGGCGATACTATATCTTACATGCAGCAATGCGCTGGTCTTTACGGAGTCGCTCGCAAATATGAGCCGGATCTTCATACTGATCGTTGTGATAATGCTGCTCGGATACGTCTTGGGCTACAAAGTAATGCAGAATATAATCGCCAAGACACTGACCTATGCGGCCAAGGCCAAAAGAGCCGATGAGCTGAAGTCCACCTTTGCCATGTCATTGGCGCATGATCTCAAGAGCCCGCTATCCACTATAAAGACGAATGTCTCCGGCTTAAAGGCAGGCTATATAGGAGAGCTTACAAAAGAGCAGAAGGAAGCCATATCCATATGTGATGAAGTGTCAGACAGGATGAACCACATGATAGCGGAGCTCATCTCGACTTACATGGTGGAGGCCAGGGGGGCCGGCCTCTCCACGAACCATTTTGACCTCAGGGAGATCATTGAAGAGCAGCGCCGTGAACTCGAGGCGGCGGCGGACTTAAAGAAGATAACCGTTACCGCCGATATCTCCAAAAAACCGATCGATATAGAGGCTGATAGAGACAAGATAGTCCGCGTGATAAATAACATACTGAACAATTCAATAAAGTACACGCCCGAAGGCGGTAAGATCGCTATAAAGGCGCAAGCGGCCGAAGGCTTTGCGCGTATGGAATTCCTTAATAATGGCACACCAATACCCGACGACAGGATCGAGAAGATATTCGACAAGTTTGAGCGCCTCGATACTTCTATAGAAGGCCATGGGCTGGGCCTTGCGATAGCCAAGGATATAGTGGAGCTCCACAAAGGAAAGGTATGGGCCGAGAGCGGCCCAAACAGGATGAATTGCTTCACCGTTTTATTGCCTCTGGCGGCGAGACATAAGGCCGCGACCGGTGTAAATAATAATAAGTTATTGATCGTAGAAGACGACCGTAATTTTGCCGCTACGGTAACAAAATTCTTGTCGGGGTGCGACTATAAGGTCATCAATGCCCACGACGCCAAGTCCGGCGTAAGCCTCGCGCGCTCTAAGGGCGTGGCCCTCATCATCCTCGACCTGGACCTTGGAACTCCCGGAGCCGATGGATTTTTTGTGCTCGACAGCCTGCGCAACTCTCCGGAGACTGCCAGCATACCCGTAATAGTCTCTACTTCCAACTCAAGCGCAGATATCGAAAAGAAAGTCTTTGGCGCCGGAGCCGATGATTTTATACAAAAACCCTACGATATAAATAAGCTTTTGGCCAAGATCAAGGCTTTTTCGGTCTGACGGGGTAACTATATGAAGGCTAAAGGCTATAAACCCACAGAGATCCTATTCTCCCCAACGACAAACTGCAATCTTCACTGCGCGCATTGCGATATCGAGCAGAGCCCCGAGATCCTAAATAAGAGAGACGCCATTAAGTTTCTGAAGGCATGCGCCCGCATCGGGATTAAACGTGTCAGCTTTACGGGAGGTGAACCGTTCCTGACGCTCGATTTTATGTGCGCGGTCTCAAAAGAAGCGGCGCGTCTTGGCATGCTCTTTGGACGCATAATGACCAACGGCAGTTGGTTCCGTACCGATAAGGAGCTCGTCACCGCCCTTAACCGTCTTTTTCGCGCCGGCTATGACGGCGATCTCTGCCTCAGCGTCGATGCGTTTCATCGTCAAAATCTTAAGAAGTGCGTCTCTTTTATAAAGGCCGCGGCAGCGATATGGAGGCGCAACGACATCGTTTCCATCACGGCGGTTAGAGGAGCTAAAGAAGGCCAAACCCGCAAGATCCTTAAACGGCTCGCCGCCATAAAAGGCGAGGATCTTTTTATAAAGATATCCTATATAGATCTATCGCCCGTAGGTAAAGCGGCAAGGCTGAAAAAGGCTTGGGATGGAAGATGGTTTAAGGACGATCTTTGCAAAGGGCCTGGGAATGTGTTCTTTGTGCTTCCCGATGGCACGGTAAAGCCGTGTTGCGGTTATGCCACAGACACCGACATCCTGACCATTGGCTCAATAAAAAAAGATTCTCCGGGCGAGCTTATACGCAATGCTCGGAAAAACAGATTTGTCTCATCGGTATTCAGTTCAGGGCTTCATCCCATCAGAAGACGGCTTGAGAAGAACGGCGTAAAGTTTCCGGGCAGGACAACGAACCACTGCTTCTTCTGCTATTACCTTACAAGGGCCATGCCGCGTCCCGAAGGGATACCTTTACGAAAGGATAGGATATTAAGGAAAGGAAAATAATTTTCCTTTCCTTAAACTAAAGTATATGGCTATAGGCTGGTGAATACCTTTAAGGAAAAGGGATACAGCGAGCACTCGCTTAGATTGCTTATCGAAGTGCGAGCGTCATCAAGGGGGAACAGCGTTCCCCCTTATGAAACAAAAAATCCCACCGCTATAAAGCGTGGGAGATTTTTTGTTGTGGCGGGGACGACGGGGGTCGAACCCGCGACCTTCAGATCGACAATCTGACGTTCTAACCAAACTGAACTACGTCCCCTTAAAGCTTTTGCAGACGGTATTATATCCTCATCCTCCGAATGTATTTTAAAGATAAAGTCCTTATAGTTGGGTACGGTTCCGTCGCAAGATGCGCGCTGCCGATACTTCTGAAGCATATCAGTATCCCCTGTAAAAATATCACCATAATCGATCTTCTCGACAAGCGCAAAGAGCTCCAGCCCTGGATCAAGAGAGGGGTCAAGTATTATCAGGAGCGGGTAACTCCCATAAATATCAACCAGCTTCTCTCAAGGCATGTATCTTCGGGTGGCATGGTGATAGACCTTGCCTGGAACATAGAGTGCATCGACATGCTTACCTGGTGCCATGATAACAAGGTCCTATACATCAATACTTCCGTCGAGGAATGGGACCCGTATGCCAATATTCACAAGAAGACGCCGTTCCAAAAATCCCTCTACTATAAGCAGATGCAGATCCGCGATATGACGTCCAGGTGGAGCAATAGTTCCGCCACGGCTATACTGGATCACGGCGCCAATCCGGGATTGATATCCCACTTCACAAAGAAGGGCCTGATAGACATAGCTTCAAAGTTGATCAGGGATAAGCTGGTGAGCAAGCAACAGGCCAAGAGGATGGAAAAGTTCATACAGGAGAAAGATTTTGCGCGCCTTTCGATGAAGATGGGAGTGAAGACCATACATGTGAGCGAACACGATACACAAGTGACGAATAAACCTAAAATGCCGGGAGAGTTTGTAAGCACCTGGAGCATCGAGGGCTTGCGCGAGGAGGGGATATCTCCTGCCGAGGTAGGCTGGGGGACTCATGAGAAAGATATATCTTTAATAGCGAACGTCCCGCCTTACGGCCCGAGGAACCAGATATTTTTATCACAGATGGGGATGAATACATGGGTCAGGACCTGGGTACCGTCGGAAGAGATCGTTGGCATGGTGATAAGGCACGCCGAAGCCTTCAGCATATCGGACCATTTGACCGTATGGAAGAAGGGGCTGCCTGTGTACAGGCCCACGGTACACTATGCGTATATGCCGTGTAATGAGACCATAACGAGCCTTCATGAGCTCAGATGCAGAAACTATGAGCTGCAACCTGTGCACAGGATCATGAGCGACGAGATAACGTCTGGCGCAGATATTCTCGGCGCTCTCATAATGGGCCATAAGTACAACTCTTGGTGGACGGGGAGCGTCCTCTCTATCGCGGAATCGAGAAAGCTCGTCCCTCACCAGAATGCCACTACCATGCAGGTCGCTATAGGAGTAGTTTCCGCCATAATGTGGATGCTGGAGAACCCCAACGAAGGCGTCTGTGAGCCGGATGATCTGCCTCACGAATATATACTCGATATAGCTAAGCCCTATTTAGGCAAGTTCGTTTCCGAACCGTCCGAATGGACCCCGCTTAAGAACTACCAGGTCTTCTTCAGGGAGAATCCGGGGGCCTACCTCGACAAGAGGAATATGTGGTCTTTCGATAATTTTTTATTCAAAGATTAACGGCAAAGTTATGGTATAATGCCGGGTGATACCAAAAGGAGAGTTTATGAATAGGCCTGTCGTGCTTATTGTGGACGATGAAGAGGGAGCCCGTTCCACCATATTGAATTTTCTTAAGGAGCGCTTTGATTGCGAATTCGCCGAGGCCAAGGACGGCGAAGAGGCGGTGAATTTCGTTAAATGTCATCCGTGCCATGTTATTATATTGGACATAAAGATGCCTAAAAAGAGCGGGATCACCGTAATAAAAGAAGCCAAAGAGATAATACCGGGTTTGGACATATTAGTGATGTCGGCTTGGGTGAGCGATGACGTGGCCCAAGAGGCCGTGGAGGCGGGCGCTACGGACTACTTAGTGAAGCCGGTAGACCTGAAGGTCGTGTCGATGAAGCTCTCCGACCTGCTTTTGAAGAAAGGGTATAACGCTAGTAAGATTTAGGACTCTGCACGATTATACAGCGCGCTTTTGAGTTCTGTGAGTGGTTTTCGAAATGGTGGGCGATGGAGCTCGCGAATGAAAGCGAATCTCCTTTTTTTATTAAGTGGTTCTCTCCGCCGACATAAACGTGTATCTCTCCCTGGAGCATGATCACGAGTTTTTCAAATCTATTATTCTCTTCCTGGGGGTCCTGTTCTTCTCTCGTCGCACCGGATGGGCGGAGCACGAGCTCCATGGCGAGAAAGCGTATGGCGCGCGAGCTTAAGATCTCCGCCACGGCCTTGCCGTTGTATATGTACTCATTGTTGGCACGGTCCTTGCGGCGCATGATAGAGACCAGCTTAGAGCCTTCTTTATCGGTACCTTCGGTGAGGTCTTTAAGAGATACGCCTAATCCGGTGGATATCTGGTATAGGCTTCGAAGCCTTATGGAGTCGCGCCTACCCTTCTCTACCCTGCAAAGACTGTAGTAGGTGAGAGCGCGATCGCCGAATATGTCAACTAGCTTCTCGTGAAACTCTTTCAGCGATAGCTTTGTGACATTCTTTCGTATATTACGTATCTTTTCGTGCAGTTTCATATAGCACCTTCTTCAAAGAGTAATTATACACGATAAGCGGTGGTTTGTCAATGCATGAACTTGTTTTTTCACTAAGAAAATTAAATGGAAAAATCAATAATACTCTACCTTTTTAATAACTAACGTACTTTCGTAACTTCATTATCATGAATAAGTTAGAACATAAATATATAGTAAAATTGACTTTCTATTATAAAAATACTTGACAAACAGCAATTATGTGTTATAATCTAAGTGTAAAGTAAAAGAGGAGGAAGTCACAATGATCACTTTAAACTTCGCGATGATAATGATGATGATCGGATCGAACATGATGCCAATGCATATAGAAAATATGTATACTCCAACGGTCTACCCCGCTCCTCAGGTAAGGGTCATTAATGAGGTGGCCGCGCCGGCAGCCCCTATAGGGAAGGAAGCAGCGCCAGCACTCATCAATCAGCATAAGACTTATGAGCAAACCATGAAAGAAGCTTTTGAAAGGATATATGCGGAAGTGAACAGGCTTCTCGATCAGATACCGGACCAGACAGACGAGCAGTTCCAGTTGCATAGAATGATGTAGTGGTGATATAATATGCCGCATGGTAGAATTTTTCAGAAATGCCCACCCGATAATACAGGCTCTTCTCGCAGGATGCTTCACATGGTCTTTAACCGCCTTGGGATCCGCTGTAGTATTTCTCTCGAAAGACTTAGATAGAAAAATTTTGGACGGCTCATTGGGTTTTGCCGCCGGCGTCATGTTATCGGCAAGCTTCTGGTCGCTTATTCTGCCCGCAGTTAAGCTTTCCTGCGACAGAGGAAATATGGCGTGGATGCCGGTTACTCTAGGTTTTTTAGTAGGCGGGATATTCATGCGCCTTATAGACAAGATGGTGCCTCATCTACACCTGTACCTTCCTCTGGAGAAGGCCGAAGGCATCAAGACCTCGTGGCACAAGAGCACTTTGTTGTTTCTCGCAATGTCGCTACATAATATTCCCGAAGGGCTCGTCATAGGCGTAAGTTTCGGCGCGGTGGCTCAAGGTCTTCCCGGAGCGACGTTAGCGGCGGCCATAGCGCTTGCGGTAGGTATAGGCATACAGGATATCCCCGAAGGAATGGCCCTCTCTGTGCCGCTCCACAGAAAAGGCGTTTCCCGCTTAAAAAGCTTCTGGTATGGCCAGCTTTCGGGATTCGTTGAACCAGTGGCCGCTGTGGTAGGCGCTATGGCAGTGAGCTTTTCAAAACCGATACTTCCTTATGCCATGGGATTCGCCGCCGGGGCCATGATATTCGTCGTTATAGAAGAGCTTATACCGGAATCCCAATACGGAGGGCACGGAGATACGGCTACTATGGGGACGATGATAGGATTTGCCGGGATGATGGCGCTGGAGGTATTATTTTGTTAACAAAACTACTTTCTATCTTCATGTGGATAGCCGGCGCGGTCATGACGTTTATCCTGTATCTTGCCATGCTATTCTTCACGATAGTGCTATACCCATTCGACAAGCAGAGGAAGGTTGCTCACGCGCAATGCTATTGGTGGAGCGATATATTGCTTTGTAACCCTTACTGGAAGATAAAAGTAATCGGCCTAGAGAATATAGATAAGAAAAAGACCTATGTCATGGTGGCCAATCATCAAAGCCTCGCCGACATAATAATTCTCTACCAGATAAAGTCGCAATTCAAGTGGGTGGCCAAAGAGAGCCTCTTCGGGATACCGGTCCTCGGATGGTGCATGTCGCTCGCCAAGCATATAAAGCTGGAGCGCGGTGACTTTTCGAGCATCAAAAAAATATACCGCGAAGCCGCCCAATGGCTTAGGGCAAATATGTCGGTACTATTTTTTCCCGAAGGCACGAGAAGCGAGACGGGTGAGGTCGGAGAGTTTCAGAACGGCGCTTTCAAGCTCGCGATAAAGGAGAAATGTCCGGTGCTCCCGATAATGATCAGCGGGACTAGGGACGCCATTCCTAAAGGCGGCAGGCAGTTCTCCACAAAAATATTCTGCACATTACGCGTATTCCCGGCTGTAGAGACAGCATCTCTGGGGCCCGGAGATTTCGACAAGCTTAAAGATGAGATACGATCCAAGATAGTGGACGGCCTCGCTCAATGTTGATATAATCACCTCTCTATGATAACATACGACGATTTCAGAAAAGTTGAGCTTAAAGTCGCCAGGATAACCGAAGCTGAAGAGGTGGCCGGCGCCGAGAAGCTATTGAAATTGCAGATAGATCTGGGAAGCGAAAAACGGCAGATAGTGGCGGGCATTAAGAAGTCTTACCCGGCCAAGGACCTGATAGGCAGAGAGATAGTGGTCGTGGTGAATTTAGAGCCCCGGATGGTGATGGGCATAGAGAGTAACGGCATGCTTCTCGCCGCCTCCGATGACAGCGGCCCGGTATTGCTCGGGCCGTATAAAGATGTGCCGCCCGGAAGCGGTATCAAATAAGATCAAATAAGAATTAGCGCGCGCCTGTAACTCACATGGATAGAGTACCTGGCTACGAACCAGGGTGTAGCAGGTTCGATCCCTGCCAGGCGCGCCAAAAATTGCTTTAGCAATTTTTGATCCAGCGACCGCTTTAGCGGTCGCTGGACCTAACACAAGGCGTATGCTCAAACTCGATCAATTCTATATGTCCGAAGCTATAAAGGAGGCCGAGAAGGCCTTCGATAGCGATGAAGTGCCGGTCGGCGCTGTGATCGTCCACGAAGGCAAGATAATCGCGCGCGCACACAATCAGATCAAACTGCTCAAAGATCCGACGGCGCACGCCGAAATGATC
>JAPLMH010000032.1 GCA_026387135.1 Candidatus Omnitrophota bacterium
GTCAATGATATAAAGATTACCGCCCTTGGCGCAGGGCAGGATTTACGCGGGCTTAAACACAATGAATACAGGCCAAGCCTTATAATCCTGGATGATGTTGACGGCGAAAAGAATACCTATAACACGCAATCCAGGGAAAAGATCTTCAATTGGTTTACTCAGGCGGTTCTTAAGGCGGGAGCGCCGAAAGCGCTTAACATGGTCGCGGTGGCAACGCTGCTTCATACCGATTCGCTGTTAGGGCGATTGACAAAGAAGGAAGAATTTCCCGATTGGACGAAGCCTGTTTACAGAGCGGTTGAAGCGTTCTCTAAGCGCGAGGATCTGTGGCAGAAGTGGGGCAATGTTCTGTTTAACCGAGGCGATGCCTATGACGGCGAGGTAGGCTTGCCCGCGGCTGACAGATTCTTTAAGGACAATAAAGCCAAAATGCTTAAGGACACCAAGGTTCTTTGGGAAGCAGTGGAAGATTATTATACTTTGATGAAGATAAGAGAGGTTGAAGGCTCATATAGCTTTGACTCCGAGAAGCAGAATGACCCGACTAACGCCAAAGAGTGCCGTTACGACCCTGAGAAATTCCATTATTGGGATGATGAGTTCCCTACGCTGGAAAGGCTTCTAGCGTTCTTCGGCAGTGACTATCGTTATATTGGCGCTTGCGACCCGAGCGTTGGCGTAAAGAGTGGCCGCTCAGATCACTCCGCGATAATTATTTTAGCCAAGCATAAGGGCAAGCTCTATGTTATCGATGTGGATATTATGCAAAGATCGCAGGAAGATTTAGTTCAGGCCATTGTCAACTTCTGTAAAATTCGCCGCCCCATGGACAAGTTCGTTATCGAGGCAAACTTATTTCCGGAGCTCTTGCTGAAGACTGTGCAGGAGTATGCCTATAAAGAGAACGTTCTCGCCCCCTTCAAAGAAATCCGCAATACCAAGAACAAGGAGCTGAGAATCTTTGGGATGGAAACGTATATTACAACGGGTACCATCTTATTTTCTCGGCAGCACACCATTCTGCTTGATCAGCTCAAATATTTTCCCAAGGATGACCATGATGATGGACCTGACGCTCTGGAAATGGCCTTACGTGAAGCGGAAATAAATCAGATCGGCTTCCTGCCTTTGACTGATGATGTAAAAGATCGCCACGGCAGAGACATTGATCATCCCGATTTTGGGAGGACGACACCGGAAGAAGATGCACGAGACGAGGATGATGAAGAGGACGGCGGATCGTTCTTTTTTGCAGGATAGTTTTATCACAGAGAATTATGGCTTTATGTCCATCGAAAATGTGGACAAATATGGGCTTTTTTCTGGACATATTCGAGTATCAGATAGGCCTCAAACAGATATAGGGCTCCCCCTCACCATGTTGTATCCCGCCTCGACTGTTTTAACAGTTGGGGCGGGATTCTTGTTGGAATTTATTTATATCAAGCCCTTTACAATGAAGCAAATAGGTGGTATAATTGCTTCATAATATGAAGCAATTAGGAGGTGTCAAATGTCTTATATCTGGCAACAAAAAAACTGGCCAAATTTTATTTGGCAAAATGACAAGCTTATAAATATCTTAAGTAAAGCCAGGCTCGCTCAAGGGAAGTTGCTGAGTAAGGTAGGCGCTTTAGGGCTGGAGCTCAGCAAAGAATCGCGATTTGAGATATTAGTCGAAGAGACCATTAAGACCGCCGCTATCGAAGGCCATAAATTAGATCCGGACGCTGTCCGCTCTTCGGTCGCAAGAAGACTGGGTTTGCCTGCCGCCGGGATGAAATCGCAGGACAGGAACGTGGAAGGATTGATAGATGTAATATTGGACGCTACCGGCAGATATAAAAAACCGTTGACTATCAGGCGCTTATGGTCGTGGCAGGCGGCATTATTCCCTACGGGATATTCCGGCCTAAGAAAGATCAAGGTCGGCGCGTGGCGCGGGAAAGAGCCGATGCAGATCGTGTCAGGACCAATAGGAAGGGAGAAAGTGCATTTCGAGGCTCCCCCTTCGGACAGGGTCGCACCGGAGATGAAGACTTTTATAGATTGGTGGCAGATGGAGGCGAAGGATACAGATGGTTTGATAAGAGCGGGAATAGCCCATCTCTATTTTGTCACCATTCATCCGTTTGAAGATGGTAACGGCAGGATCGCCAGGGCGATATCAGAAATGGCTTTAGCGCAAGATGAGAATTTATCCCAAAGGTATTATTCGCTTTCCGCAAGGATAATGAAAGAAAGGGAAGCATATTATGATATTTTGGAAAGAAGCGGAAAAGGAAAGCTCGATATATCAGAGTGGCTGATATGGTTTTTATCCTGTTTTTTAAGAGCGCTGGAGGATTCAGAAACTACCATATCGAAAGTGCTAAAAATAGCCGAGTTTTGGCAGCGGCACAGACAGACTGTTTTGAATAAGAATCAGCGAAAGGTTATCGATCGTTTGACGGAAGCAGGCCCGGGCGGTTTTATGGGCGGATTGACTACGCGTAAGTATACAGCTATGACCGGAGCAAGCAGAGCCACCGCGTATAGGGATATTTCAGATCTGATAGCAAAAAACATTTTAACTCAGAATAAAGGAAAAGGGCGCAGCGCATCGTATAATTTGGTATTCCCCGATTAGATAAGATAGCCGGTTCGGGTCCTAAGCTTGCTTGTTACGGTTACAAGAGGTATAATACAGATCATGAAATCAAAGCTTGTATTTCTAGCCTTAGTCTGTATATTAGCGCTTTTCCTGTGTCTCTGCCTTAGACACATCAATGCGGAAACCCTGGATAACGAGAGAGATCTTATATCAGGGTCATTTGACTTTCCGGCCCAGGTTAGTTTTGATCATTGCGCATCTTTAGTTACCTGTTTTATTGTAGCTTTTGTCTTTGTTCTGCTCCCGCAGCAATTTCTTATACAGTATATAGGGAGGCACGAAAACTCCCCGCCTCGCATTTTTCCATTCATAGCATTGTAAATTCTTAAACGATCAGTTAAAAATCCAAAGGAGATATATGAAAAAGTTATTAGTTCTTTTGTTCTCGACGTTATTATTGGGCTCAGTATGTTTTGCCGAACAGGCGCCTGTTAACGCGTCTGATCTTCAGGGGAAAGCGGTAGAAAGCAAGAAGCAAGACAGCGATAAGAAGCCTGTAAGGC
>JAPLMH010000039.1 GCA_026387135.1 Candidatus Omnitrophota bacterium
GGAGACCGGCGTAGACAAACGACTGAAAGAGGCGCCGCAATTTTATTTCTTATTTACGGCATTGATAGTCTTGGGCGCCGGAGTGATAATGTTCCCGCAGATAAATCTTATCGCTGTGATGCTGCTTTCTCAGGCGGCGAACGCGGTCTTTCTGCCGTTCGTCCTCATATTCATGCTCCTCCTGATAAACGATAAGCGCCTCATGGGCCAATACAGAAATTCAAAGTTTTTTAATATAATAGCCTGGGCGACCGTAGTTATAGTCATAGCTCTGACCCTGGCGCTGACCATAACAACATTCATGCCAAAATGAAATATCTAACTCAGTTACTTATTCTTGTATTATTGTTACTCCTCGCGGCTGCTACCGCAGCGTCAGAGATAGCCATCATAGCGACGAGCAGGCTAAAGCTAAGACGCCGCGCGGCAGAGGGCTCTAAAAGAGCAAAATTAATTATAGAGATCCTTAAAACGCCGGAGAGATTTTTTAGCACTCTTCTCGTTGCCAACAGCGTGGCGGGAGCGCTTGTCGCTTCATTAGTTACTACCATAGTGATACGTTTGATAGGTGAACGCGGCAGCGTACTGCTTTATTCGACAATTATTGTGACATTTCTTATAGTAGTTTCCGAGGTGGTGGCAAAGACATTCGCAGCAAGATATCCCGACAGACTTTCTTCTTATCTTGCCAAGCCGGTATATTATCTGATAAAGGCATTTTCTCCCATAGTGAGATTATTAGAAATAACCACAAATTTAATCGTTAATTTGGCCGGAGGCCGGATGAAAGGGAAGCCATCGCTGGTCACCGAGGAGGAGATAAGAGCTCTTATAAAGATCGGCGAAGAGGAGGGCGTGCTCCAAAAGGACAAGTATAAGATGCTCACAAAGGTCTTCGATCTCAGCGAGACCATAGTGAGAAGCGTGATGAAACCCAGGGCGGAGATGATGACCATAGATATAAACGCCCATATAGACGCCATCTTGGACAAAGTGCTGGAGTCCGGCTATTCGAGGCTGCCTGTGCACAGGGACTCGGCGGACAATATCATCGGCGTTATAAATATGAAAGATCTTTTGAATCTCTCCGTCAATAAGGGGCTTATAGTTCTGCAGGATATATTGTATCCGCCCACTTTCGTGGCAGGTTCAAAGAAGGTGGTGGAACTATTGAAGGACTTCCAGAAAGGCCATACCCATATAGCTATAGTTCTCAGTGAGAAGGGCCAGGTGGAGGGGCTCGTGACCCTGGAAGATATCTTAGAAGAGATAGTCGGAGAGATAGAGGACGAATACGACATCCGCGGCACCGCAAAGATAGTTAAAGATAAAAAATAAAATATATATGAAAAAAAACCAGTACAATTATGCAGTATTTTTTGACTTTGATAATACCATTACGCCATTCGACGTCTTCGATAATATTGTGGAGACGTTCGCCGTAGATAAGAAGTGGATGGAATACGAAAGCGCCTGGAAGAGGGGCGAGATCGGGTCTAAAGACTGTCTTTCCGGACAATTGAAGTCCGTGAAGGTAGACAGAAGAGTCCTTGAGAAACACCTGGCGAAGATAAAGGTGGACCCTCACTTCAAAAAGATCTTAGCCTTGTTGAAGAAGGGTGGTGTATCCCCGGTGATAGTGAGCGACAGCTTCCAGCATTTTTTGGAATATATATTGAAGAATAACGGGATAGAGGGCCTCAAAATATATTCGAATCAAATAAAGTTCTCCAAGAATAAGCTGGTGCCGGCCTTTCCTCATCAGCATAATAGCTGCAAGACATGCGGAAATTGCAAAAAGAAACATCTCCCGGATGAAGACCGGGAGGCGAAGGTGGTAATTTACGTGGGTGACGGACTCTCCGACCTGTGTCCGGCCAAACATTCGGATGTCGTCTTCGCTAAAGGCAACCTGAAGAAATATTTAACCAAGGAAGGCAAGAAGTTCTTCCCATTCGATACATTAAAAGACGTATATGTTCACCTCAGTTCGAATTTTGAATTTTGATGATAGTGTTGTAAGGCAGAATAAGCTTATAGAGCGCTTTAAACCTTCCATAACAGACCTGACGGATCTTGGGCCGCGATGCCGTCTCTATTCAAATGAGAAGACTGCCAGAGAAGTAAGTGCCCGCATAGATCCCACGAACAAAGATTCGATCACATTCCTTGGCTCCGGAGATTTTCATCACATAACTAGCCTGCTTCTCGATAATTTTAGCGAAGATATCAGCGTCATCTCCTTCGATGACCATCCCGACTGGGACATCCTTCCTCCGAAGATATGCTGCGGCTCCTGGGTCACGCACGTTTTAGGTAAAGAGAATGTAAAAAAAGTTATCCTCATGGGAGCGTCCTCCGGTGATATATCGCCGACCCTCTTCAGGATGGGAAATTATGATTCGCTGAAGGACGACAGGCTGGAGATATATCCCTATCAGCATAGACCTACAAAGGTATTCTTTAAAAATATTCCTAAAAATATATCGGCCGCCGTGAAGAAGGGGTTCTTCTATGATGAGATCCACTGGCAGGAGCTTAAGACGAAGAATATAGCGGAGTTCTTCCTTCACATATTGCACAGGCTTCCCACAAAGAAGGTATATGTCACTATAGATAAGGATTGCCTAAAATCCCCGTATGCGTTGACGAATTGGGCGGCGGGCCACCTGGAGCTCGAAGAGCTGTTATTGATGCTCAAATTCATAAGAGAGAATACTGAAATTATCGGGTTGGATATCACAGGAGACTATTCGATCGTAAAGACCGAAGGTTTTATAAGAACGGCCATCACAAACATAAATCATCCGCGCGACTCGAGCGCAAAGGGCAAGACACAGTCGCTTATCGATTCTATCAATGAAACGGCCAATATCAGTATCCTGGAGCGTCTTATTCATTGACAAAAGTTACCCATGGTATTATGATTTTTAAATTAATATAATGATAGATAACGCAAATATTTTAGCTACCCCTCTCATAGAAGAGCACAAGTCACTCCACGCTAGACTCGGCCCCTTTGGCGGCTGGATGATGCCTATCCAGTATAGCGGTATCATAGAGGAGCATTTGTGGACCCGTAAGCACGCGGGGCTCTTCGATATCTGTCACATGGGTGAATTCCTAATCGAAGCGGACCTCTCCAAGAGCAATCTCGAAAGCCTTATGACTATAGACCTAAAGGGAATGGGCACGTCTTCATGCCGTTATGGATTTATGCTGAATGAAACGGGCGGCATTATCGATGACCTCCTGGTATACAGGCTAGGCGATACGCGCTGGATGATAGTGGTCAATGCTGCCACCACGCCCGGAGATGAGGATCACATGCGTAAGCATTTGACCGGCTTTACTCGATTTGAAAATATCTCGTCATCAATGGGAAAGTTGGACCTTCAGGGGCCGGAGTCGGGAGCTGTGCTACGAAAATTGGCCGGCGCCGATATAGAAAGATTAAAATATTATAATTTCGGTTACTTCACTGTATTGGGCGAAAAGATCATCATCAGCCGCACCGGATATACCGGAGAGCTCGGTTATGAATTGTATATGCCCAATCAAAAAATCGCTCTACTGTGGAAGAAGATACTCGAGGATGGCCTGGTGAAGCCCATCGGCCTGGGCGCCAGGGATACGCTGCGCCTTGAGATGGGGTACAGTCTCTATGGGCAGGATATCGACGCTAAGACCTCTCCTTTAGAGGCGGGCCTCGAGAGATTCATATATTGGGATAAGGATTTTATCGGGAAGGCGGCGCTTCTGAAGCAGAAGAAAGATGGCCTGCCTCAAAGGATGATATATTTTATGGCGAATTCCCGGCGTTCTCCCAGGCATAATTATCAGATATTTTCTGAGGCGGAGGATGCGGGCACGGTGACCAGTGGCTCATTTTCGCCCTCTCTCGGATGCGGCATAGGAATGGGGTATGTTTTTAAGGAAGTTGCGCTTGGCAGCCAGGTCCTGCTGTCGGAGGGCGCAGTCTCCATATCGGCCAAGGTCGTGGATAAACCTTTCTATAATAACGGCAGCGCAAAAAAACATTAAGGAGAAAAAATGAACACACCGGATAATCTACTATATACCAAAGAGCACGAATGGGTGAAGATCGAAGGTGACAGCGCCACTATGGGGATCACCGATTACGCACAACACGCTCTCGGTGACATCACTTTTGTCGACGTGCCGAAGGTCGGATCAAAAGTTAAGCAGTCTGAATGGTGCGCGACGGTCGAATCGGTGAAGGCCGCCTCGGACGTCTATGCGCCTCTAACCGGTGAGGTCATAGAGGCTAACGCAGAACTCTCTAACCATCCGGAGCTGGTGAATAAGTCCGCGTATGAGTCGGGATGGTTCGCACGGATCAAGGTCACCGATATATCGGAAAAGTCCAAGCTTATGACCCCTGTTCAATATAAAGAATACATTCAAGGCCTGTCTAAATGAGTTATATTCCGCACACAGAGATCGAAAAGAACGAGATGCTTAAAGCCATCGGCGTAAAGAGCATCAATGATCTTTTTAAGGATATCACGCCTGATCTACGGCCCAAGTCATTCGATATCCCGAAAGGGAAGTCCGAATTTGAGGTGATCGAACTGCTTTTATCTCTTTCCCGCAAGAATGCCACACGCCTAACGGATTTTATAGGCGCGGGTTTTTATGACCATTACATCCCGGCTGCGGTCGATGCCCTAGCCGGGGATCCAAAGTTTTATACCGCCTATACCCCATACCAGCCTGAATCTTCGCAGGGATGGCTGCAGGCGATCTACGAATACCAAACGGTGATCTGCGAATTGACCGGTCTCGATGTATCGAATGCGTCATTATATGATGGCGGCACTGCTCTCTATGAAGCGGCGATGATGGCCGTGCGCTTAACTGGCAGGAAGAAGATCATCGTGGATTCTGGCGTCAGCCTTATATACCGCACCATGCTCTATACCTACACTTCAAACTTATCGATAGAATTTATTGAGACGCCGGTGGTGCATGGGCAGAGCTGCCGGGAAGATATTTATAAGAACCTTGATGATAAGACCGCGGCAGTGATCGTGCAGAACCCTAACTTCTTCGGCGCGGTGGATGATTTTTCCGACATAGTCAAGCGAGTGCACGCCGCCGGCGCTCTGGCGATAGCTTCAGTATATCCGGTATCTTTAGGTATGCTCAAGAGCCCGGGCGAGATGGGTTTCGATATTGCGACAGGGGAGGGCCAGAGTTTAGGGCTACCTCTATCTTTCGGCGGCCCGTACCTTGGATTTATAGGGGTTAAGAATAGTTGCATGCGGCAGATGCCGGGCAGGATCGTCGGTGCCACCGTGGATAAGTGCGGCTTGCGCGGCTTTGTCCTTACTCTGCAGGCGCGCGAACAGCATATACGCAGAGAGCGCGCGACTTCTAATATATGTTCTAATGAGGCGCTCTGCGGCTTGAGGGCCTTGATATATATATCGCTTCTCGGCCAGAATGGCATAAAGGAACTGGCAGAGCTGAATTATCAGAAGGCAGAATTCGCCAAGACGTGCCTGGATAAAGTTCCGGGTGTTAAAGTCAAGAGAAGCTCTCCGACATTCAATGAGTTTACGGTTGAGCTGCCCAAGAACGCCGATGAGGTGGTTCACCGTATGATAAATAAAGGCTTTGCCTGCGGCCTGCCCCTGGGCAGGTTCTATAAAGGTATGGATAATTATCTCCTGATCGCCGTTACAGAGAAGCGCACGAAAGAGGAGATCGTCAATTTTGCGAACAGTCTGGAGGCGGCTTTATGCAGTTAATATTTGAAAAGAGCCGATCTGGGCGAAAAGGATTCCAATTGCCTGAGGCGGACGTGCCTCAAGCGAAGGCGCTGCCTGAAAAGTACTGCCGTAAAACACTTGCGCATCTTCCTGAGGTCTCGGAGCTGGACGTGGTGAGGCATTTCTCTCTTCTCGCTAGCCGCAACTATTCCGTAGATACAAATTTTTATCCGCTTGGCTCATGCACCATGAAGTATAATCCGAAGTTCACCGAGAAGATAGCCGCTATGGGGGGCTTTGCCAATCTGCATCCGCTCCTTCCGCAGTTACTGGGTGGCGGCATGCTCGCTCAGGGAGCCCTTGAAGTCCTGTACCATATGGAGGCTTTGCTGGGAGAGATCACGGGCATGAAGGCTTTTACCACCCAGCCGCTTGCCGGAGCCCACGGTGAATTGGCCGGCGTAATGCTCATAGCCGCATATCACAAAGATAACGGATCACGCAGAAAACATATCATAATCCCGGACTCATCTCACGGGACGAACCCGGCGAGCGCCGCGATAGCCGGATATGATGTCGTCGTCATTCCCACGGATGCAAACGGATGCTTCGATATGGAGGCATACAAAAAAGCTTTGAACAGCGAGACGGCTGCCGTGATGCTGACATGCCCGGATACGCTGGGGCTATTTAATCCCAAGATAAAAGAGATCTCCGATCTCGCGCATTCTGTGGGCGCACTTATGTACTATGACGGGGCTAACTTAAACGCGATACTCGGTAAATGCCGCCCCGGAGATATAGGTTTTGACGTCATACATCTCAACCTTCACAAGACATTCGCGACCCCGCACGGCGGAGGCGGCCCCGGAGCGGGCCCCGTAGGGGTGTCGGAAAAGCTGGTGGATTATCTCCCTGTGCCGCGCGTTATCAAGCGTGCCGACGGAACATTTGCCCTCGACTACCACAAGCATAAGACGATAGGTTACATAGCTCCTTTCTACGGGAATTTCGCCGTCATTTTGAAAGCGTACGCGTATATACTGGCTCTCGGCAAGGCGGGGCTTATCGAGGCGAGCGAGAACGCCGTATTGAGCGCCAACTATTGCCTTGCGCGCCTGAAAGAAGATTATGAAGTGCCTTACGATAAGATCTGCATGCATGAATGCGTCATATCCGCGAGCCGACAGGCTGAACATGGCGTACACGCCCTGGATATCGCGAAATATCTTATCGATAAAGGATTTCATCCGATGACGATATATTTTCCTATGATAGTCAAAGAAGCGATGATGATCGAGCCGACAGAGACCGAGAGTAAAGAGACGATAGATTCTTTTATAGACGCTATGATCGAGGCTGCTCGCCTCGCCAAGACGGATCCGGACCGGGTCCGTATGGCGCCATTGACTATGCCTATAAAAAGACTTGATGAAACTAAAGCCGCCCGCGAACCTAATTTGCGGTGGCTTCCCACAAAAAAATAATATGAAGCGATTCAGGCTTATTCGTTCAGGACCATCCGATGCCATGTCGAACATGGAGTTGGATGAAAATATATTCCGCACGTTTATGGAAGACGGAATTCCGACATTTCGTATATATGGATGGGCGTCACCATCATTCACATACGGTGTTTCTCAGAAGCCCGAAGATGAGATCGATATAAAGCGATGCGCGTCAGACGGCATCGGGATAGCCAAGAGGATGACCGGCGGCGGCGTTCTATTTCATAACAATGAAATAACCTATAGCCTTGTATGCGCTAAAGAGGATATAGGGGAGCCTGACAGCGTATTCGTCTCATATCGTAAGATATGCTCTTTCTTGATATCTTTTTACAGGTCTTTAGGCCTCGACGCTTCTTTTGCGCTCGAGAGCGAGGATTTTAAAACAAAGTGCGCGCCGCACGAGCTCTGCAGCGCTTCACGCGAAAAGTACGACATCGTCATAAATGGTAAAAAGATCGGCGGCAATGCGCAGAAGAGAAAGAGACGCGCCGTCTTCCAGCATGGCTCGATACCTATAAGTATCGATTGGGCTCTCATGCGACGGTATGTGCGGCACCTGCCTGAAGATATTCATTCGGGAGTGACCACGCTTACCGAAGAGTTAAAACTCATCCCGGATAAGAGGGTTCTGGAAGATATGCTGATAGCCGCGGCCGCAAAAGAGTTCGATGCTCAATTCATAAAGGAAGAGTGCCCGCATGAAGCCATCATGGCTCAATAAAAAGATACAGCTTGGCTCTTGCTCCGAAATGAAGAGCCTCTTACGCGATATGAATCTTGAGACCGTCTGCGAGGTCGCGTCGTGCCCCAATATAGGCGAATGTTTTTCACGGTCTCACGCGACCTTCCTTATTCTCGGCAAACAATGCACCCGCTCATGTAGTTTTTGTAATGTGGTAAAGGGCAGGCCTCTGCCTCCGGACGCTGAAGAGCCGGCCAGAGTGGCTATGGCTGTGAAGAAGCTTGCGCTTAAGCACGTGGTAATAACCAGCGTTACCAGAGATGACCTTATGGACGGCGGGGCGGGGATATTCGCCGATACGGTGCGACATATACGAAAAAGTACGTCTCAAGTTACGATCGAACTCCTTATACCTGATTTTAAACTTTCATTAGATTCGCTTCGGGCTGTGGCTCTATCAGGGCCGGATATCATTGCGCATAACGTAGAGACCGTCCCGTCGCTCTACCGGTCCGTGCGTCAGGGGTCGGACTACAGGCGCTCACTGGACGTTCTGACCGCTATAAAAAAGATATCACAAGGCCTTAAGACAAAATCCGGCATTATGCTTGGGTTAGGCGAGAAAGAGGCCGAAGTCATTACCGTAATGGCAGATCTACGTGCCGCCCGATGCGACTTCCTGAGTATCGGCCAGTATCTTGCTCCGAGCAAGCTCCATTACCCGGTTAAAGAATATGTAGCTCCGGAGCAATTTGCGTATTATAAGGAGAAGGGGCTATCGATGGGGTTTTCTCATATCGAAAGCGGCCCTTATGTGCGCAGTTCCTACATGGCCAGCGAATATAAATAGGGGACAGCGCCCTATTTTTTATACGCAATAGCATAAAATAGGGCGCTGTCCCCTATTTAATACCTATGGAAAAAGTAAAGATTACAATAGTTGGCGCAGGCGCGGTGGGCTTAAGCGTTGCCGCGGAGCTCTCCCGCACTCATAAAGATATAGTCGTAGTCGAAAGCTACCCCTCTTTCGGCCAGGAGACGAGTTCGCGCAACAGCGAAGTTATCCATGCCGGCATCTACTATCCGAAAGATTCCCTTAAACTAAAGACCTGCCTCGAAGGAAAGGCGCTCCTCTACGAATTCTCGGCGCGAAATAACATTTCTCATAAGCGCCTCGGGAAACTCATCATAGCTATCAATAAAAATGAGATGAAGGAACTCGAGAAACTTTACTCTCATGGCAGAAACAACGGCGTCGACGACCTGACATTGATCACGAAGGCGGATGTAAAAAAAATGGAGCCTGGGATAAATGCCGAAGGCGCCATATATTCTCCTTCCACGGGCATTTTAGACACGCATGGCTTTATGAAGTGCCTCGCCTCTATTTTTGAAAAGAATGGCGGCCAGATCGCTTACAATACGGAAGTGATCGGGATAGACAAAAAGAAGAGCGGATATGAAGTCACGGTTATCGACAGCCAAAAAGAGAGTTTTAAACTAAATAGCGAAATAGTTATAAATGCGGCCGGACTCAATTCGGACAGAGTCGCTGCTTTCGTCGGATTGAAAAAGGCGGAATACAAATTAAAATATTGTAAGGGTGATTACTTTAGATTATCGCATTCAAAAGAGGCGAATATAAAACATCTTATATATCCTGTGCCAAAAGAGGACAGGGGTGGATTAGGCATACATCTTACATTGGATCTGACCGGCTCTATACGGCTGGGGCCGGACGATGAGTATGTTGAAAAGATAGATTACAAAATAGATCCTTCTAAAGCAAGGCTATTTTATGAAAGCGTCAAAACTTTTCTGCCGTTCGTGAAGCTAGAAGAGATTATGCCGGATACTTCGGGTATCCGCCCGAAACTTCAAGGCAAGGGCGAAGGCTTCAGGGACTTCATTATCCGTCATGAGGACGCCGGCGGTTTACCGGGCTTTGTCAATCTTATCGGCATCGAGTCCCCGGGCCTCACAGCCTCCCTATCCATCGCCAAAATGGTATCAAATATTACTAAATCAGGAGGGATCGTATGAATAAAGGATATCTTATACTGATGATGTCGACATTGTCGATAGCATTTTTACATTCGCTGGCGCCGGACCATTGGATGCCGTTCGCGGTGATAGGGAAGGCCAAAAAATGGTCGAAT
>JAPLMH010000094.1 GCA_026387135.1 Candidatus Omnitrophota bacterium
CCTCTATAAGCACTTCACTCTTCTTTATAGCTTCCTTCATGTGCTATACTCCGAGTTTATCGCTACATACTCTTTTGAGAAATCGCAGGTCCACGCTGTAGCTTTATCTCTTCCCGTCTTCAGATCCACCTTAATATAGACATCTCTCTTAGTAAATAATTTGTGCGCCTTATTTTTATCGAGGCCTTTAACGCTCATGCCGTTTGAAAGAGCTTTCAGGTTGCCCAGATAAACATCGACCTTGTTCGGGTCGAAATCTACCCCGCTTGAGCCCGCCGCGGCAACGATCCTGCCCCAATTCGGGTCCTCGCCACAGACGGCGCACTTAAGAAGGTTTGATGTAGATATCTTTCTTGCGACCGCTTTCGCATCCAATTCGCTTTTGGCACCTGTTACGGAGATCTCTATGAATTTAGTCGCGCCTTCGCCGTCCCGCACTAACTCCTTCGCGAGTTCACTCGCTACGAATTTCAGCGCCGCCGTAAATTTACGATAATCGCTTCCATATCCTTTTATCTCTCTATTTTTCGCCAGCCCATTGGCCAATATAAAACACGAGTCGTTCGTGCTCATGTCACCGTCTACCGATATCATGTTGAATGAATCACCCGTTGCCTCGTCCAGCGAAGCAGTGAGCATCCTCTTTGTTATCGCCGCATCGGTAGTGATAAAAGATAACATAGTCGCATGTCTCTGGGTCTTCATGAGAGGATATATCATCCCCACGCCTTTGCATGCCCCGCCGATGGTAACCGTAACTTTGTCGAGTTTGATCTTAACGGCCAATTCCTTCTTCACCGTGTCGGTCGTCATTATGGCCTCGGCGAACCTGGTGCCTTTAGCCTCGGACAGTTCCCCCACAAGCTCAGGAACGGCCTTCTCTATCTTTCCTAACGGCAGATAGACGCCTATGATCCCGGTCGACGCCACCAGGACTTCTCTTTTATCCAGTAACAGGGATTTCCCGATAAGCTCGGTCATCTTCATGGCGTCCCTGTCGCCTATCTTACCATTGGCGCAATTCGCGTTGCCGCTATTCACCACTATCGCCCGATGGTCCTTCCCGTTAATATGGGCCATGCTCACTTTCACCGGCGATGCCTTAAATCTATTGGTCGTAAAAGCGGCGGCGGCGGCCGCAGGCACTTCGGAATAGAGAAGCGCGAGATCCGCCCTTCCCGACTTCTTGATGCCCGCCTTAACGCCCGAGGCTAAAAATCCTTTTGGGGTCGTTACGCCGCCTTTTATAATATTCATACTTACATCAATCCTTCGGTCTCGTCGAAGCCGGCCATGATATTCATATTCTGCACCGCCTGGCCCGCCGCGCCCTTCTTTAAATTATCTATGCATGCGATCACTATCAAAGTGTCGCCGGTGACCTTCACTCCTATATCGCAGAAGTTCGTAAATACTACGTCCTTTATCTGCGGCAGCTTACCTTCATCGTATACCTTCACGAACGGCTTTCCTTTATAGAACTTTTTATAGAGGTCCACCGCCGCCTTCGTATCAATCTTTTTATTCAGCTTCATGTATATGGTCGACAGTATGCCCCTGTTCATAGGTATCAGGTGCGGCGTAAAGACGACATCGATGGCCGAGCCCGCCACCAGAGATAATATCCTGTTTATCTCAGGCTTATGCTGGTGCTCGTTTACCTTATAGGCCTTCAGGTTCTCGTTGACCTCGCCGAACGACAACGCAAGGTCCGGCTTTCTGCCCGCGCCCGTAACGCCGCTCTTTGAATCTATTATTATTGAATTCTTATCTATGATGCCTTCTCTTGCCGCAGGCGCCACCCCGAGGATAGCGCTCGTCGGATAGCATCCGGGATTCGCTATCAGTTTTGCCTTCTTGATCTCGTCATGGTAAAGTTCCGGCAGCCCGTATACGGCCTGCGGAAGATTTGCCGTATCCTTGTGCTCGACGCCGTACCATACCTTGTATACGCCGGGATCGAGCCTGTAATCCGCGCTCAAGTCCACGACGAGCTTGCCCGCCTTCAAAAATACGGGCGCGATCTCCATCGAGACTTTATGCGGAAGAGCGAGGAATACCAGATCGATATTCTTCGCCATCTTCTGGGCATCCGGTTTATGGCAGATGAGGTCGAGGCGTCCTTTAAAGACCGGGAATATCGACGATATCGGCTCTTCTTTGTCGATGACCGCGGATAGTTCCGTTATCTCAACACCCTTGTGATTTATAAGTATCTTTATTACTTCTTCGCCGGCGTAACCCGTCGCGCCGACCACTCCAACTTTGATCATAAATCGTTCCCTCCCGTCGGACTTGAAGCTCTATGTTAAATTAAAAAACCTATCCTGTCAACTAAAATATCTATAGGCGTTGACAAGATATGTTTTAATTTTCCGTCGAGGTTTTATATTACCTCTTTGTGAACTGGAATCTCCTCCTTGCACGCTTCCGCCCGTATTTTTTGCGCTCACGGGCCCTCGGATCGCGGGTCAAGAACTTCGCTTTTTTGAGAGGGCTCTTCAGGCTCTCCTGTATTTTGACGAGGGCTCTGGCTATGCCGAGCTTCATGGCTCCGGCCTGCCCGCTGCCTCCGCCTCCCTCAACTTTTGCGTAAATATCGTATTTCGTCGGCAGCTTGACTAGCTCCATAGGCTGCATAATAACAAGGCGGTGGCTCTCACGGTTAAAATATTCGACGAACGGCCTCTTGTTAACGGTGATCGTGCCGCTACCTTCGATCATTCTTACCCGCGCGATCGACTTTTTGCGCCTTCCTGTTGCAATATACTGGACTTTCTCTGACATTATCTTTACATACTCCTTACATTAAACTGTTAAAGGCTTAGGGTTCTGGGCTTTATGCGGATGATCCTCACCTGCATAGACTTTAAGCTTCTTAAGAAGTTTTGCGCCAAGCTTACTCTTGGGCAGCATGCCCTTGACCGCGTGCCTTATAACGTGACCCGGGTTATTCTTCATCTTCACTTCGAGCGTCTCGAGATGCAGCCCGCCCGGATAGGCCGTATACCTTTTGTATACTTTATCTGCATTCTTATTTCCCGTGACCTTCACTTTGCTTGCATTGATGACTATAACTTCGTCCCCGGTATCCTGGTGAGGCGAATATACGACCTTATTCTTGCCCATAAGCACGGTGGCCACTTTGCAGGCAAGCCGGCCCAGGACCTTATCCTTAGCATCGACAAGGAGCCATGCCTTTTTTATCTCTTTTTCCGGGATCAAATACGTTCTTGAACTATTCTTCATATCTTTACCTTATATAACCCTTCTGAATAATGAAACCGCCCCTTACTTAAGGGGCGGTAGATGATACCATAGTCGCCCGAAGTTGTCAATAGTATTATTAAACGCTATTAAATAACTCCTCTTTCCTTAAGATCCTTCTCTAACTTTTCAGAACCTTCATATTTGATCGATTCTATACCGAAAACGGCTGCCTCTTTTATGAGGTCCTCTCTGTCATCTATATACAGAACCGCTGTTTTGTCACCGCCTGCGCGCTTAACGGCATCTTCAAATATGCGCTTCTCCGGCTTTATAGCTCCCACAGCAAACGAGACTATTATCTCATCGAATATCTTCAATATATCGAATTTCTGCACTATATATTCATAGTGCAGCCTGCTTATATTGGAGAGAAGGAAGAGCTTATAATCCTTCTTGAGCCGCCTGGCGATGGCGCATGACCCCTCATCAAGCCAGAATATATCGTTCCATATGGCGACGAAGTCCCTGAAAGGTATCGCTACGCCCAGATGCTTGGTGATCCTGGCGTGGAAGTCTTTCGGGGATATCTGGCCACTCTCAAAAGCCTGGGTCAGCTTGGAATCAAAGAACAGCCGGCGAACCTCTTCGGAATCCAGATGAAAAAGATTCGCGAACTTCTTCGCCGAAATATTATGGTCAAACTTTATAAGAGTGTTGCCTAGATCAAAGATTATTACGCTGTAACGCTTCTTCACGCTGATTCTATTTAATCTTGCCTTTCATGAACATTCCGCCATGGCACTTCATGCCCTTATTCCCGCCCCACATCTTATCCTTGCCGCACTTCATGGAACAGCTGTCCGCAAGACTGTACACGAGACTCATGACTATAATAGACGCTCCGAGCGTATAGCCCAATGTCTGCAAAATCCCTTTCTTCTGCTTATTCGCCAATATGCAAAGCACGTATCCTATAGCAAGCGACATGAACAAAGCAAATGCTCCCTTTATAAGCATACTCTTGCCCTCCCTTTCTTAGTACTCTACACTCACAAGGCATAAGCCCAGGGCCGGCGCCGTAGGGCCTGCCGATCTTCTATCTCTTTTCAGCAATATCTCTTTTATGCTCTCTTCGGGCATCTTGCCGCGGCCGATCTCAAGCAGGGTGCCTGCTATGATTCTTACCATATTATACAGGAATCCATCGGCCCGGATATCAATATATACCAGATTGCGGCGTTTTTCAATCTTAATCTTCTTTATCGTGCGGACGGTATTAGATTCGCTGCTGCCGGAGGAGCCGGAGGCTTGAAAAGACTTGAAGTCATGCCTGCCTGTAAGCGCCCTGGCGGCGCGCCGCATCGATCCCATATTCAATGGATAGGAAAAACGCGAGGCGAAGTGCCTTATGAAAGGATCTACGAAACGCTCGGTCGTCACGGTATAGCGGTAATTCTTCGACCTTGCCGAGCGCTGGGCATCGAATTTGAGAGGGACATATCCTGCGGATACTATAAGGATCTCTCCGGAAAGATGACTGTTAAGGGCGTCTTTTATCTTATTGAGGTCAAGCTTCGAATGGGTCTTAAAGTTGGCTACCTGTCCAATGGCATGCACGCCCGAATCGGTCCGGCCGGCGCCAGTCAACTTTACCTTGCGGCCTGTTATTTTTCTGAGCGCCGACTCGACACACCTCTGGACGGTATCGGCATTCTTCTGGGACTGCCAACCCGAATAATGCGTCCCGTCATACATTATGACAAGTTTTATGTTACGCGTCGACGATCTCCTGCTCAATCGTATTCATTCCGCTATCTTTGCCGGAGTA
>JAPLMH010000049.1 GCA_026387135.1 Candidatus Omnitrophota bacterium
GCGGCGACCTTGTTCTTCACTATGGACGCTCTTACACGGTTGCCCACAGATTCCTCGCCCTTCTTCAACGACGCTATACGCCTCAAGTCTATCCTCACGGACGAATAGAACTTTAAAGCGCGTCCGCCCGGGGTTGTCTCAGGATTACCGAACATAACGCCTATCTTCTCCCTGATCTGGTTAATGAATATAACGCAGGTCTTCGATTTCGATATCGAGCCGGACAATTTTCTTAAGGCATGACTCATCAGCCTTGCCTGAAGTCCGACGTGAGAATCACCTATATCGCCTTCGATCTCAGCGCGAGGAGTTAAAGCGGCCACTGAATCTATTACGACCACATCTACTGCGTTGGATTTCACAAGAGTCTCCGTTATATCGAGCGCCTGTTCTCCCGTATCCGGTTGAGACATCAAGAGATGGTCGAGATTCACACCGATCTTCTTCGCGTATCCGGCATCAAAGGCATGTTCCGCATCGATGAACGCCGCCTGTCCGCCCATCCTCTGGGCGTTAGCGATGATGCTTAAAGTAAGCGTCGTCTTACCGCTCGACTCAGGCCCGAATATCTCTATGACCCTGCCGCGCGGCACTCCACCCACCCCGAGAGCCAGATCTATCGCGATCGAACCTGTCGGTATGGTAGGCACATCCACCTTAAAATCCTGTCCAAGCGTCATAATGGCCCCCTTGCCGAACTGCTTTTCTATATGCTCCAAAGCAGCATCGAGCGCCTTTGTCTTCTCTGCTTGAGTGATATCTTTGCGTTCCCTTATCTCTACCCTTACTTCTTCCTTATCTTTAGTCTTAAACTTAGCCATTTCCCCTCTCCTTATTTTAGATCGTTCACAAAAGCCCTATATACTATAATTATGCTATTTGAAGCACTATATTATACATGCGTATCCTCCTTTCTGTAAAGCGATTTTCGGTTTAATCATGATGGAACCCTATCCTGCGCTTCGGCGATTAGGGTGAGAATTTTAGAGAGCCAAGGTGGTCACAATCTGTGACCACCTCTTTCGTTTCCGTGATACCCCCAACTTGAAGTCACAATTTGTGACCTCAAGATTTCATACTCACCCCCCCATATACTATAAGACGGAAAAAACGGTCAAATTGTTGCAAACTATTTTAAAATAATTTGTGGCGAAATGCGTAAATGCAATATATAATGAGACTTATGAAGACTGAGGTTGAGATCGGGAAAGTGCTAAGAAAAAGGCAGATAACGCTGGCTGTCGCCGAATCATGTACCGGCGGACTTATCTCAAGCCGCATAACAGACATCAGCGGCAGCTCTAAGTATTTTAAAATGGGCGTAGTCGCCTACTCCAACGAGATCAAGAAGAACCTTCTCGGAGTCTCTCCCAAATCGCTGCAGAAACACGGCGCGGTCTCGAAAGAGGTTGCGCTTGAGATGGCAAAAGGCGTGCGGCTTCTGGCCAACACTGATATAGGCATAGGCGTAACCGGCATTGCAGGGCCTACCGGCGGAACAAAATCAAAACCAGTCGGGTTGATCTACATAGCGCTCGTCACAGATAAGAAGAAAATAGCGAAGAAATTTAAATTTAAAGGTTCCCGTAAAGATATTAAATTACAGGCATCGCAAGCGGCACGGGATTTGATATGCGCGCATTCTTAGCAATAGAGCTCTCCCCCGAGATCAACGACTCCCTCTCTCA
>JAPLMH010000084.1 GCA_026387135.1 Candidatus Omnitrophota bacterium
AGCCGTCTTAAGACACTCCTCGAGCCTCTCCTTCTCTATCTTCAGCATCGCGGCATCAGTAGATTTAAGCTCCTGCAATTCGGCCGTTAGGCTATTTATCAACTCCTTATTCTTAGTTAATTCTTCCCGGACAGCTTCGTACCTAGTGTCAATCTTGTTTAAGCTTACCATATACATATCGCTCGTCTTCTGTATATTGTGAAACCGCTCTATAAATTCACGATTAGCCCTGGTGAGCTCGGCTTTTTGATAAAGGCTTCCCGCAAGAAGCGAGACGAGCAATATGATAGAGAGCCCCGCCGCGCGCGGAAGCCACTTCATCCGCCTGGCGACGGAGAAGATCCTCTTCCTGTCATTTGCGTCTATCTTGTTATAGAAGACTCCTATCAAGAGCTGTTTATGCCTGACACTATCCCTAATGTCATGCCAGACAGCTTGGACGCTCGCCTCTATGGGCCTATGCGATACCGGCATATTGATGGTGATATCGAAGGTTGAGCCGTCATGTACGATTGAAACGAGGGAGGAGTCGGGGTTATTTACCAGAAGGCAGAGGCCACCCAGGGAGATGTCGCGCGTGAATGCCTGGATTACCCGTGATTTGCCGTCTTCAGGAATGTTGCGTAAATATATCTCTACCGGAAATACAGAATTTAAGCGTATATATTTTCTGCGTTCGGCAGAATACGATTTTTGCATATTTTATTGAATGAAAATATCGCCCTAGAACTTTCCTTCATAGAATATTCTGAATATACTTCTGGTATCCAGAACAGAGGCGGGTGACGAAAGGTATCTTTGCGAAAGCGGCGCGCCGAACATACCGAGTGTCTTCTGCAATAAGCCGTACTCGCCGAACTGAAATATCACCCTCTGGTCCTTGTTTATAATGTAGTCCGCCTGCAAATAGAGATTGTTGTGGTATTCGTAATCCTGATCGGCGGCGTTCGTATCTATAGCCTTTCTTAAGTCTATTATTTTCGAGAGCGAATATCCGCCTCTTAAGGTTAATTTCTTGGTCGCTTTATATACTATATCGACTCCGTCATGGGTATGATTATCGTCCAAAAGGGGCGCGTAATTTTTATTGGTATTGGTGACGTGCGTATAGCTTATCGACAGCCCATCACATGGGAAGTATGAGATCTTGGCCTTTATGATATTGTAGTAGGTATACGGCGGCGTCTGGAAGAGGTTCTGTAAATATAGCTGGGTAGGAAGCCTGTCAAATAGTACGGTGCCGTCCGACATCCAGCCGTCGGTATCATCGGGTGTAGTCTGCGTGACATTGGCAAAATAGAGATCGCTGAGCTCACGCCTCGGGAACTCCTGCGGGTCATTCGTCGTCTCAAATATGCCGTATACGCTCACCTTATTATCCATGAGGTCCACCTTCGCTCCGCCCGAATATGTCATGAGATTCGCGTCGAAACCATCACCTATAAAGGGGTTTATCCACGGCTCATCCGTATATCTGTCTTTCAGGAACGGATCGAGCCCGCCGGCGGTCTTGGGGTATATCCTGTTAAGGACAAGGCCTTTGAGCTCTATATTTTTTGCGGGCTTATATGTCGCCTCAACCCTGGATATATTCTCGATGAACTTACTATTGTCATATCTGTGCGCGTTGCGGACATCGGCGTTAACTTCCAATAGCTTATCGATAAGGACTATATCCGCTTTGGCGCCGATAACGTACCTATTGACGTCTACGCTGTCTCCGATCCTATCGACCGCGTCTTCAGAAGCGATCTGGTCGAACCATATATGCTGACCCCAGGGCTGGTCGACCCTCGTATCCCTGTAGTCGGCGAGACCCGGCTGGAAGCGCTTGGTCATGGTAGTGAAAGTCAGGTCCCACGAAAATCTATCGGCCGGTTCCGCGTTGCCCTGGGAGTGAATGCCGGTCTTATAGCCGAATCCGTAGTAGCCCTGCTGGAAGTGCGTGGCGTAATCGTACTGAGAGTAGCTCCCCACAAGTTCCCCTATGACAGACGTATCGTCATTAAGTCTGTATTTGATATCTACGCCCAAAGAGTTATTGCTGGCCCTGACGCCCTGATCATGCAGGCCCATCTTGGAAGCCTGTGTAACGCCCAGATCGATGTTATCCGTAGGAAATACCTTCAGCCGCGAAGCTATCGGTATGGAATCTACGTGTTTATAGTAATCCCAAAGCCCCATAGGGGATGCGGCAGTGATCTGAAAACTGGCGAGATCGCCACTTTGATATTTGAGTGTG
The DNA here is from genome assembly GCA_026387135.1 of Candidatus Omnitrophota bacterium. Lineage (GTDB taxonomy): Bacteria > Omnitrophota > Gorgyraeia > 2-01-FULL-45-10 > 2-01-FULL-45-10 > 2-01-FULL-45-10. The sequence continues at coordinate 2,243 of JAPLMH010000084.1, forward strand.
CCGCCCCTTAAAAAAGTCAAGAATGTGCGGTTGGTATCTCTTGTGAAGAACGGCAGTGTGTTGTCCCACCTCGACTCCTGGATAACGGGATTCTGAAATTGATTAAAGTTACCATCGGTGGCATTGGCAGCATAGACCCTTCCGAAATCGAAGTTATAGAGCCAGGGACTTGGCGCCCAGTAGATGTGGTGGTTCGAGATACCTAAGGGATCGTCCGAAGAGAGCGCTTCTTCCTGATCGGAGATCGGGAATATCTTTATATATAGAGGTTCTTTGTCGTAATCGACCCATAGTTTCCTCACGGGTCTGTAAAAGTAATCTCCCATATCTACAGAGCGGCCTCTTGAAAAATAGAAGTCGCCCATAAGCCCTGTGCCTGTCTCTGTATTGCCATTCGCCAGCTGTTCGGCGACCTGGTTTCCGACTACTTTGAGCTCTCCAAAGTATATGGGCGATCTCTGCTCTGTCCTATAACGTTCGCCTATTGTTCTGCCCGTATTTTCCCAGAGCTTATACTCGACATCTACGGAATCGGGAACGTCTCCGAGGCCAAGGTTCGTATTGACAACTGTCTGCTTCTGTTTCATCACAAACGTCCACGGATCGATGACGATATCCATGTAGGCGTTCCATGGCGTCCTTGTAGCCGTCTCTATCTCAAGTTCGTACCTGTCGAATACCCTCTCGTCATACGTGTTTACGCCGAACTGGGGATTTATATATCTCCAGTTCTTCTCCTGGTAATCGCCATTAGCGTCCTTCCACTCAAAGCCGTCTTCGGTAGTGAAGCCAAAGCTCGCCCCGTACTTACCTCTCATATTTACCATCGATCTTGAGCTTTCGGGATTTGAGCTTTCGGGCTTCGAAGCGCCCTGTCTGGTTGCGTACGTTCTAGGGCTGTCTGTATCCACGGCGACTACGTTCGGCTTGGAGTCGTCCAGGATGGTATCGTATGTCAACGGATCGTCTTGAGCGTGAAGTGAGGCAGGAACTATAATGCAGGCGACCGCTAAGGGGACCATTAAAAATAACTTTTTCATAGCCCTCTATTTTTTATGATCTTTACGCTTCCGCCCCGCGATAAAGAGAAGGATGCTGGTCAAAAGAAAAACTATCGCCGGTATAACAAATATTTTTCCGCTCTGGGACGTCTTGTCCGTCCAGAGGTCCCTCAGGACATAATACGCCTTCTTCGGTACCCTCTTCTCCATGTTATCTTTTGTATGTTTTGGATCGAGGCCTACTACGCCCCACCACTCTTCGCTCATATTATCACCCGCCTTGGCGTCATAATAGTAGGCGGTATTGGCCCAGCCGGCTTCTGCATTATGAATGCCCCAGCCGGGCGCGTAGTCCGGACCGTGCTTCCACCACTCATCGCACCACTCGAACACAAATCCGCCGAGAGAATTCCCACCGTCATTTCTGCCGGTCCTATTCTTGGCGATCTCGAGCCATTGCAGTTTAAGGAAGAAGGCCTGCCAATCCTGCGACTCCTGCTGCCAAAGCGAGTCATAGCCGTCGGCCCCGAACTCTATGAATACATTGGGTTTGCCGAAGTTCTTTTTGAGGCGATCAAAGTACGAGCCGAAGGTCTTGCCCTGATAGACAAGTCCTCCAAGTATATCGACGTCCGGGCAGCACTCCTTAGCGATCTGTATAGTATGGCCTTGGCGATATCATTGATGAAAGTGTAATAGATCCTGGCCTTGACCTTCTTGGCCTCCGAAGCCGACTCAATCGCGTCTATCTCCGGACTGGACCAATCCCTCAGGCCCGTTTCGAACGAATAATTATTTTCGTTGCCGAGGATCCAGAACAGAATACCGTCCTCGTCCTTATACGCCTTGACCATCTCTACGACTTCGTCCTTGATCTTATTCCTGAAAGCAGGATCAGCGTAATTAGCCGGCGGCCAGTCCCAGAATCCCAGGTAATGTCCGAGAGCGGTCTTTATGCCGAAGTTATCGAATAGGTCCCTAATGACCTTCTTTGTCTGCGGTATGCTCTTGCCAGCCTTGTAAAAACGGACGGCGTTCACTCCCATACCCGACATCAACTTACCGTCCGTCATCCACGGTTCGCGCGGATCGGCGAAGATATCGTAAAGGCCGCCCTCGCCTACGGGGACATATTGATAACAGACACCTTTGACAAAGAACGGCTTTCCGCCGACTGTGAGGTGCCATCCACCCTTCGCCTTCTCCACCTTTACAGGCCCTTTGAGATGCTTCTCCTGAAAAAGCGCGCTATTCACGTAAGGAAAAGCCGCCAGGAGGCTAGCCAAAAAAAGTATCAGCGAAATGACTAGTAAGATGCTTAAGACGGGGTTCCTGTGTGGCCTCATTTAATATCCTTATTCGTAGTATATCTCGTCGAGATAGAACGTGGCGCCGTTCGGATTATCCTGCGAACTTATCACAAAAGTGAAGCCGCCTATGATACAGGATAGGTCCTCGTTCTCAAGGTCAATGGAATACTCCTTCCATTCCTTATCGAGGGTTATCGGCCCGATCGTTGCTGTGCCCGAATCGGAAAATTCGCCGCTTATACCGCCTATCTTGAACTCTGATATGATCTCACCGCCTTTATCGCCCCTGGCGTGGAATACTATTTTTTTGGCGCCGGCGAGATTAAAACCGCCTTTTAAACTGCCCCAATTATTGGCCGGTTCCTGCCAATATATGCCAGTCCATCCCGCGCCCTGCTTTCTCTGGGCCGAATAGACGACGCGTATACAGCTCTTTCTAGAAAACGGGTCAAAGCTCCATCCGTCGTTGAGTTCCACATCCCCGTAATCACCCATCCACCCGGAGGGTATGAAGTGGTTCTTGAAATAGGCCCGGTCGGCATAGACGTAGAATTTTTTAAATTTGCCATCCGGCGTCAGATTGCCTTCCGCGGGAGCTGCTTTTTCCGCGCTGGCCTGTTCAGTGGATTCGATCTGCCTTGCTTCCTGTTCCGGCAAATTCAGCACATTATTCTTCTGTCCGCAACCCGCCGCCAGCAAAGAAAAGGCGCAAAGACAGACAAAGACAGTTACTATTAAAGATATCCTCTTATCCGGCATATGGACTCCCCTTACGTTATTATTCGAATTTGATATCGTCTAAATAAAAGGTGCAGCCTTCGGGATTGTCCCTTGCGGAGGCCGTGTACGCGAACCCGCCGCTTATATAGGAAAGGTCCAGCCCTTTTAGATCGATATCGTACTGCTTCCAGTCTTTCGTGAGCGTAATCGGGCCGATCGAAGTCGCATCGGTATCCGAATAAGCGCCGCTTAAGCCCCCGACTTTAAACTCGGAGATGACCTCTCCGCCCTTTTCGCCCTTTGCCCAGAATGTCAGCTTATTGTAGCCGGATAGATCGTATCCGCCCATCTGAGCGCCCCAGTTATTCGCCGGGTTCTGCCAGTAGATGCCCGCCCAGCCGGCGCCCTGTGCTCCTCTGGCGCTATATTTGATCTTTATGCACGAATTGCCCGAATGCGCGCCCTCCCGCCAACTGTCGCTAAACTGGAGATCGCCGGAATCACCCATCCATCCTGAAGGGATATAGTGATTCTTCATGTTGAGTCTTTCGGTATATATATTAAACTCTTTCTTAGCTGCCGGAGCCTTCGCCACCGGAACCACTATAGCTTCCACCACCGGAGCCACCGCGACTGTGTCATTCGTTTGTGCCATCAATGGCATGGCGAAGAACGCCGCTACTACCAAGCTGCATACTATCTTTCTCATATTCTCCTACCTTTCTCTTCGTTTAGGAACATATATAAACGACAATATTATACCATAATATCCGTAATTTGCCAACAATATCCGGGTTCCACATCTCCTTATAGGCATAGTAGCTCTTCCTGAGCTGCCTCATATAAGGACTGTGCTTGCCGTCACCCTGCGACGTCAACCCCAGCCATTCTTCATAGAACCATCCCCCTTTAACAGGCCCCGGCCACTGCTTGTGCGTATCGTGCAGGCTCGGCTCGTACGCTTTCCACCACTCATCGACCCATTCAAATACTATCCCGCCCAGTGCGTTGCCCGAGCCATATCCGGCGGTATTGTAAAGAATGTCGCTCCAGGCTCCTCTGTGATATTCGGCCTGGGCCTCCTCTGCATCGGCGCCCGGACGTCCCTCCAAGTGGGCCGGAGCGCCAAATTCGGTGATTATGACCGGCTTACCCGACAACCTCTTTACATCCTGCCACATTCCGAAACCATGCCACCCTCTATAGCTGTTCATTCCGAGAATATCCACGTCGGGACATAGCTCGGAGAAGATATCTAGGTAGAGAGTGTCGCCGTTACATAGCGCCACTGGATGGTCCGGATCGATCTCTTTTATCATCCTCGCCACTTCATTCACAAAGGCATAAAACGGCCTGGGAAATCTTTTCGAGCTGTTTGCCACCCCGTAATTGGTTTCGTTGCCGAGCATCCACATCAAGACATACGGTTCATTCTTATAGGCCTCGACCATCTTGCGAACGCGCGCCTTTAACCTCTCCTGTTGACTTAAGTCGGCATAGTTGGTGCCGCGGTACCAGCTGACCCCGCTTCCTATAGAGTAGGTCCCGAGGAGGTCTCCCATCACCACCATGATGCCGTATCTCTTGTAAAGGTCGGCGAATATATCCTTATTGGAATTTGCCTCATGATCATATACTCTTATGGCATTGACGCCCATATCTTGCATCAGCTTGAAATCCCCGACGCTCTTTTCGTCCGGATCCTGCATGTTGTTGCGATTCGCGTCCACCCAGACCTTATACGGGTCAAATCCCGATCTCGTCCAGTCGGTCAATGTGCCCTCGTCGGGGCTCTCACCTATCTTCGTCGGGGCGTAAGCTATGCCCTTCAGCATAAATGGTTTACCGTCCACCTCAAACTGCCAATCGCCGCTGGCATACTGTAAAAGCGCCACATGTGTTCCGCCGATCCTTCTCTTGACGTCCCTTAATCTCGAATAGTCCTCTCTCTCCAATAATTCTCTCGGCTTGCACTCCACTACGCGGCCGGGGGTGATACGGAATATGTCGTTGGTGGGATCCTGGTCGAAGCCGTTCTCTATTATTATCTCTTCATCGACCAGCTTCATTCCAAGCAAGGGATATTTTCTGGTGAGGTACTTTATATTTGTGGCGCACGCCACCGAAGGATACCACGGCGTGTTCCAATAAGTGAAACTCACTACTTTAGGATAATTTACTATAACGCTAAAGTATCCCTTTATTGCCTGAGCTGTCAGGAGACCTTCTTCGAGAGCCAGTGAAATGTAAAATTGTTTTACGCCGGCGTTCTCGCCGCTAAGCGTGGCCCACTTATAGAATGACAGCTTTGGGTCGTCGGTGCCTATGAAGCTCCACTGATCGCCGTTTAACTTGTTATCTTTGAGCAGTTCTTTATATACCGGATCTTTGTAGGCCTGCGTGTTCGGCCAGACGCCTTCGCCGGCTGCGGCCGCAAGGCCCGACCTGTCCGTGATTTTATACCTGTAATCTGCCTTACCTTCGTTCTCAAAGACGCCATAGTTCGCATAATCTATCACTTGCCCGAGCCCGTCGTCATACAGGTCAAATTGCGCCTGCGGCATCAAGACCGAAACGGACTTCCGGAAGCCCCACACCGCGACCGCCGCCAGGATCGCGAAGATAAACGCAGATATGAAAAATGCTTTTCTCAATTAACGGTCTCCTTCGCCTTATTTATCTTTTCGATATTCTTGGTACTCACCTGGGCGACCTTCCAGAACCATCCTTTCGGGTCCCAGCATTGCGCGTAAGGATAGTTCTCGATAACATAATTGAATTCCTTTATCGCCTCATCGCCTTTGGCCTGCCTCATCAGGGCTTCGCCGATTATATAATGCGACGTGGCCACATCGTTCACCATGGCGCGCTCGTCTTCATGGCCGAACCGCAAAAAGGCCTTCATGTCGCGCGACTCGATCAGGGCCTTATCCTCGTAAAGCTCTATGCATTTCCGGGCGTAAGCATTCACGCCGTCAAAATCCTTCTCCGCCAGGTGCTCCCATGCGCTTACCGTAAGGTTCCAGTGCGAAGAGTCCGAGAAGTCGTATTTTGATGCCTCCGGCGCTACGGCTTCCGGCGCTACGGCGGCTTCCGGAGCTGCGGCGGCATCCGGTTTTGCGACTTCCGTCTCCACGACGTCCTGTTGCACGACTTCAGGCTTCGCGGCTTCAGGCTTTGCGGCTTCCTGCGCTCTACAAGAAATGGCCGTGCTTGCTATCGCCAAAATAAAAATTATCTGCAAGATCCTTATTATCTTCATAGTATTATCTTATCCTTTCACCGCGCCTGCCGTTATTCCCTCTATAATGTATCTCTGCATGAAGAGATACATCACGATGATCGGGACCACCGATATGGTGATGCCGGCCATGAGAAGTGAATACTCCGTAAAATGCGCGCCTTGAAATATCATAAGTCCGCGTTGCAGCGGTATCTTCGCCTTGTCCTGAAGGACGATCATCGCGAGGATATATTCGTTCCATACCGCTAGGGCATTAAAAATAACGATGACCGCTATCGCAGGCTTAGCCAGCGGCATTGCTATGTGCCACCATATCCCCATAGTTGAACAACCGTCAACCTTAGCCGACTCCTCTATCTCTTTCGGGATCTCGTCAAAGAACGTCTTGAGTATATATATGGCGAGAGACAATCCTATGCTTATCTGCGGCAGGATGTAACCTAACCGCGTATTGACCAATCCCAGCTTTACAAGCATCACATAAAACGCCACGAACGCGCCGGGGATCGGCACTATCATAGCGGCGAGGAAGATGGAATATATGATATTCTTCCCTTTGAATTCCTGCATGGAAAACGCGTAAGCCGCGAGCGACGCTACGAGGATCAGGCCGCTGACGACCGTCACGGTATAGAAGACGCTGTTCAGGAAGTATACGCCGAAACCTCCCCTCGTCCAGGCGGTTATGTAATTCTCCCAGTGGAATACGCCCGGCCAGAGGCTCATGTTCCTGAATATAGTCTGCTGCGTCTTGAGGCTTGAGGAGAGCATCCATAAAAGAGGAAATACGCATGTTATCGAGACAAGTATCAGCACGATGTGCGATCCTAACCTGGCGGCGAGACCCTTT
>JAPLMH010000046.1 GCA_026387135.1 Candidatus Omnitrophota bacterium
CTGGGTAGAAGAGAAGAGAAAAGACCCGGAGCTCATGAAAGTCTTTGTGCAGATATTGAGCGTCAGGGGCGAGCAGCTGGTATCTACTAAGTCCATGCCGTTCATTGCGCCCGTTCCAAAGTCGGACTTTGAAGATGTACTGGGGGGAGATGATAGTTTTAATTCGTTGAACGGCGTATTCGCCGACGGTAAAAAGGCGCAGTTCAGGGTCTATACAAGGCCCGTTATAGAAGACGGTAAGGTGGTCTATGTAGTTCAGGTGGCCGGCCCTATAGAGCTTATTTCCATTGCGTCGGACAGCCTCACGATCATATTGTTCATCCTTCTGCCGCTGACCATAATATTGGCCGGGATACCCGGGATCCTCCTCGTCGGCCTCACGCTTAAGCCCGTCAACAGCATGATAAGCACGCTAAGACAGATCACTGCCGAAAACCTTAAATTAAAGATACATATACCGGATACGAAAGACGAAGTGAAGCGCCTGGCAGACACGTTCAATGACATGATAGAGCGTCTCGACAGGTCATTCTCCTCACAGCAGAATTTCATAAAGGACATATCTTATGAGCTCAAGGCGCCGATATTTATTTTAAAGGGAGAGATAGCGTCGGTATTGAATAAGCGCTCTTCGGAAGATGAATATAAAGCGATCCTGCTTAAGGGCCAGGAAGAGCTTGATAAATTCTCCAAGATAATAGAGAATCTTATCGTCCTGGCGCGGTTCGACAATAGTCAGATGCCGATCGAGATAAAGAAAGTAAACCTTACGCAGATCATTGAAGAAGTGTTAAAGGACGCGAAGCCGGACGCCGCGGAAAAAGATATTATCATTTCGTCGTTTTTACAGGATGTCGTAATATTGGACGGCGACGAAGAGAGGCTCAAGATGCTCTTCACGAACCTTGTAGATAACGCGGTAAAACATACGCGACGTAACGGAAAGATAGTCATCGCCGCTCACAAGGCCAAAGGCCTCGCCAATATAACGGTAAGCGATACCGGAATAGGCATACCCGAGGACGAGCTTTCTTATATATTTGACAGATTTTATCAGGTAAGCAGATCGAGGACCGGAAAGAGCGGATTCGGACTCGGATTGAGCATCGCCAGATCCATCGCCGAATCGCACAAGGGAAAGATATTGGTAGAGAGCCAGCCGGGTGAAGGATCTACATTTACGGTAGTTCTGCCGGAGTCCTATCCAGGGTAGAGTGAAAATATGTCCGTAATATTTACGATAAAGCTCAGTGATTTTCAGAAGACCAAAAAGAGCGTTAATGGTCCTGCTGGAAAAGGGCTCTTCTTTGAAGGTACCAACGGCAGCGCCGTCATCCTTATCCACGGGCTTACCGGCACTCCGAATGAGATGAAATATGTTGCTAACTATCTCAATAAAAAAGGATATACCGTGGTCTGCCCGCGTCTTGCAAATCACGGCGAGTCGATGCAGGTTCTTAAGAGGACTTCCTGGCAGGAGCTCTATGAGTCCATCAGAGAGGTCCTTGTAAAAGGTGAATTGTCGAAGTTCAAAGGCCCTGTATTCGTTTCGGGCCTATCGATGGGGGCCTTGCTTGCGCTTCTGCTGGCGGACGAGTTCAGGCCCCAAGTAAAGGGCGTGGCTTGCCTAGCGCCAACGGTTTTCTACGATGGTTGGAACACGCCGCTCTCCAACTTATTTTTTCCGTTAGCCTACACTCCTGTAAGATATATATCCTATTTCAAAGAGTCACCACCCTATGGAATAAAGAATGAGATAATCCAGCAGAGGATACACAGGTACTACAGTTCCGCGGGATTAGAGGATATCGAAGGCTCCGAACAGTACGGCTATCCGTTCTTTCCGGTCACTCTTTTGCATCAACTGCAACTATTGGTAAAGCATCTTACCAAAAAACTGCCGGGCATGAACTTCCCGGTACAGCTTATTCAGGCTAAAGATGATGATGTGGCGAGCGTGAAGAATTCAAAGTTCATCTATGATAGAATAAGTTCGAAAACCAAGGAGATTGTGCTATTATATAACTCGTATCATGTGATCACCGCGGACCAGGAGCGGGAGACGGTGGCCGCGAAGGTAACGGGCTTCTTTGACCGTCTCAGGTAAAGAGATAATATTCATAAATATTTCAATAGGAGTTTATCGTGAATAAGACTAAAAAAGATCTATCGAAGGACGAGCTTTTAAAATTAGAATCGCGGTACTGTTCGTGGGGCGATACCGTACACTACGTTGAGAATCCCAATATATTCGTGCGCGGCAAGGGTTCTTATCTCTATGATGAAAAAGGCGTGGAGTTCCTGGACCTGCAAATGATATATTCTGCTGTAAATTTCGGATATTCGAATGAACGCCTTAATGCGGCTCTCAAGAGACAGATCGACCGTCTGCCGCAACTTGCCTGCCAGTATATTCATGAAGAGAAGATACTCCTGGCCGCCCGGCTCGCGCAGAGGATGGAGAGAACATTCGAAGAGAAGGGCAGGATACATTTCAATGTCGGAGGAGCGCAGGCGCTGGAAGATTCCATGAAGCTCGTGCGCAATCATACCGGTAGGAATCTTGTCTTCGCTTTCATGGGAGGATATCACGGCAGGACTCTCGCGGCCTCCGCCATTACATCGAGCTTCCGATATCGGGAGAGGTTCGGCCATTTCGGAGACAGAGCGATGTTCATCCCGTTCCCGTACTGCTTCAGGTGCTTCTACGGAAAGAAGAGAGAAGGTTGCGGCATGTACTGCCTGAAACAGTTCGAAAAGCTTTTCGAGACCGAATATTACGGCGTCGTAGATAAGAAGACTGGCCTTTGCGAGTTCTCGGCCTTCTATATCGAGGCGCTCCAGGGCACCGGCGGATACACTATACCTCCGGAGGGTTATTTTGCCGGCCTTAAAGAGATATTGGACCGGTACAAGATCATGATCGTGGACGATGAGATACAGATGGGATTCTTCAGGACAGGAAAGATGTGGGCGATAGAACATTTTGGCATAACGCCCGATATAATCGTTTTTGCCAAAGCTCTTACGAACGGCCTGAATCCGCTATCCGGCGTATGGGCAAAAGAGCATCTGATATCGCCCAAGGTATTTCCGCCGGGATCCACGCATTCGACATTTTCATCAAATCCTCTCGGCACGGCGGCAGGTCTTGAGACCATGAAGCTGATAGAGGAGTCGGACTTTGCTGTTAGTGTGCCTAAAAAAGGAAAATATTTTATCTCCAGGCTAAAGAGCCTGCAGAAGAAGCATTCTCAGATCGGCAACGTCGACGGCCTGGGGCTTGCTTTGAGGATAGAGATGTGCCAGAAAGACGGATATACGCCGAACAAGGCGTTGACCGATGCCATAGTTGATATAGGATTGAGCGGCAAGCTATCGGCCGGCGGCAAGAAGATGGGTCTTGTGCTCGACGTCGGAGGGTATTATAAGAACGTATTCACGCTGGCGCCGTCGTTCTATATAACGGAGAAAGAGATGGATCTGGGAGTGGAATTATTTGAAGAAGCATTGATAAAAGCTAAAGGAGAAAAATAATGGCGATCTTAAGCATTGTGATCATTGCCGCGGTAGTGATATTTTTGTTGGGTATCAGGATAGTGCGCCCCACGCACAGGGGATTGATAGAAAGATTGGGTAAATATAATCGTTTTGCGAATATGGGCTTTAACTGGATCATCCCTGTGATAGAAGTCCTTTACCAGGTCAATATAACGGAGCAGATGGTCGATGCCGAGCCTCAGGAGATAATCACTAACGATAACCTGAATGCTAAGGTCGACGCTCAGGTGTATTTTAAGGTGAAGGCCGATGAGGCCAGCGTTAAAAATTGCCAGTACAGCGTAAACAACTATCAGTACCAGATAGTGAATCTGGCCCGCACAACATTGAGGAATATCATAGGTACGCTCACCCTTAAATCTGCAAATAGCGAAAGAGGCAAGATAAACGCCGAATTACATAAGACGCTATGCGATGAGACCTCAAGCTGGGGGTTGGAGATAGTGAGGACCGAGCTTAAAGAGATAGATCCCCCTAAAGATGTCCAGGAGACTATGAATAAGGTGGTCAAGGCGGAGAACGAGAAGATCTCCGCGATAGATTTTGCCACGGCTACCGAGACCGTTGCCGACGGACAGAAGAGGGCGGAGATCAAAAAGGCGGAGGGTGTAAGGCAGGCGTCCATACTGGAGGCGGAAGGCCAGAAGCAGGCCCGTATTCTGCAAGCCGAGGGCGAAAGCGAAGCGATAAAGTTGGTAAATGAGGCCGCGGAAAAGTTTTTTGTCGGCAATGCGCAGGTCTTAAGGAAGCTGGAGGCGGTTGAAAAGTCCCTTAAGGATAACGCGAAGATAGTCGTCCCGGCGAATACGGAGCTGGTGAATGTGATAGGCGAGATGGCCGGAATATTACCTATAAAGAGGGGTTAATTGATAGCGCAGATCAGAAAATATTTCATAGCGGGCTTGCTTACGATACTGCCGCTGGCTCTCAGCGTATATATACTGCTCGTCCTCTTCAAGATCGTGGACGGGATCCTTGGAAGATACCTTAACGTATATCTGAAGAACAGCCTCGGATTCTATATTCCGGGATTGGGGCTGATACTATTTTTAGCCATAATATTCCTGTCCGGGGTGTTGAGCATACACTTTTTCGGAGCCAGGCTGCATCTATTTCTTGGCAGGGCGCTGGCCAGGTTTCCGTTATTGAGATACATATATCCATCCGTAAAGAAGGTATTTGAATTTGTATTCTCTGATACGAGGCTCGGATTCAAGAAAGTGGTATTGGTGCAATATCCGTCAAAAGGGATATGGTCGCTCGGTTTTATAGCCAACGATGGGTTCGCAGAGGCCGAGGAGAAGACGGGCAAGAAATTCTATAATATTTATGTGCCCTCGGTCCCGAATCCTACTACAGGCTTCTTCTTCTTTGTCCCAAAAGAAGAGGTGATCATGTTGGACATCGGCATAAAAGAAGCTATGAGGCTCGTCATGTCGGGCGGCCTGTTGAATCCGTCGGACTTCATTAAAGAAGTAAAAGTATAGGGAATTAAATCTAAAGTATGCCAAAGAAATTACCTTTCTTAAAAGTTAGCGGTCAAAAGATAGTGGATGAATCTGGCTCGCAGATCATCCTGAAAGGCGTAAATCTCGGCGGCTGGCTGATGATGGAAGGGTACATGTTAGGCGGCAGGAATATTGCCGAACACGACTTCAGGAGCTCTTTTGAAAAGGCCCTTGGCAGGGACGCCCTGGAGGATTTTACGAGGTCTTTCCGCGACTCTTTCATCCAGGAGAGCGATATCAGGATAATAAAGAGCTGGGGCGCAAATTGCATAAGGCTGCCATTTAACTATCGGCTGATAGAGCCGGAGGATCGGCCTTATAGCCTGAACGAAGAGGGTTTAAGTTATCTTGATAAAGCGGTCGAATGGTGTGAAAAACACGGTATATACTGTATCCTTGATCTTCACGCAGCGCCGGGCGCGCAGAACGACGCATGGCATTCCGACTCCTACGGAAAACAGGACCTCTTCTTGAACGAAGCCAATAGAGACCGCTATTTGAGGCTCTGGTTCTTCCTGGCAGACCGGTACAGGGATGTGAGCGCAATAGCCGGTTACGATGTTCTGAACGAACCCGTTGTAGGCATCCTGGAGGAGAACCAGATCAGGGACCTTTACGAGAAGGTCACCAGAGAGATACGCGATACCGATAAGAAACACATAATATTTTTAGAGGGTAATGTCTGGTCGCAGAGGCTGGAGTTTTTAGGTAAACCCAAAGATAACAATACCGCATACAGCATACACTGCTATGCGCCTCTTGATTTCACGCATAACTTTGAAGTAGATACCCGCTATCCAGGTAAGGTTTATAAGATAATGTGGGACAAGAAGATGTTCGATTCCATGGCAAGGGCTTACGATGATTTTGCAAAGAAGGCCCAGGTGCCGCTCTTCCTGGGAGAGTTCGGCGTGAACGCGCGCGGCGGTCATCGCGGCGAAGGCGAATGGGTGCGCGA
>JAPLMH010000006.1 GCA_026387135.1 Candidatus Omnitrophota bacterium
TCCTCGACGAGCCGACAGCGTCACTCGATCCGGCTACGGCACGAGAAGTACGCACCAAGATACGCGAATTCGTTAAGGAAGGTTCGGGCGGGGTGCTCTGGACTTCGCACAATATGTATGAAGTCGAAGATGTATGTGACAGGGTACTCTTCCTGTCGCATGGCAGGATATTGCTTACAGGGGACCCAAAGACGCTGCCTGCCGAACACGGGAAGAAGACTCTCGAAGAACTTTTTATTACAGTGGCGCGCGAACCGCTGACATTGAAGGATATCTGAAGATATGTCGTTACGCCGTACCTTTGCCATTGTGCTTAGACAGCTCTACCTGATCCGCGGAAGCTTCCCGCGCATCTTTCCGCTCTTTGCGTGGGTGGCGGTCGATATGGTGCTTTGGGGATTTCTTACCAAATATCTTAATAGCGTTACATCGTCCGGGTTTAATTTTGTTCCGGTGCTTTTAGGGGCCGTTCTTTTATGGGATTTTTTTATACGGATCATGCAAGGCGTGACCATGGCGTTTTTCGAGGACGTCTGGTCGCGCAATTTCCTCAATATATTTGCCACGCCTCTTTTGATATCGGAGTACGTCGCCGGCCTCGTACTATCCAGTATTTTGACCAGCATGATAGGCCTTGTTATCATGGTCCTTATAGCGGTCATAGCCTTCAAGCTATCGTTCTTAGTTTACGGCTTGATGGTGATACTATTTCTTTTTGTCCTATTCTTATTCGGAATTGCTTTAGGTGTTTTCGGAAGCGCGCTCGTGCTGCGTTTCGGTCCGGCATCGGAATGGTTCATCTGGCCGATCCCGGCTTTGATATCACCATTTGCCGGAGTCCTTTATCCTGTTTCGACTCTTCCTCAATGGATGCAGGCCATCTCCCGGATATTGCCGCCGTCATATGTGTTTGAACAATTAAGAGTCATCGTTTCCGGCGGCGCGGCTTCCGGGGTCGTGCTATTGTGGAGCGCGTTCCTGGCGGTCTTATATATAATGGCGGCGTACTGGTTCTTTGCGAGAGTATATCGGCACGCCTTGCGCACGGGGGTCATAGCCCGTTACAGCGCCGAAAACTTAGGGTAGGAGCCATTGCTTTCCCGGATTCCTGTGATATAATCATCGTGTAGAAACTGAAATGGAGGGGTCATGAAGAGAATATTTATGGCAATAGCGCTCTGTTTTTATATCGTAAGTTCGGGTATGCCGGGATATTGTCAGTATACCGAAGGAGACGATAGATCTATTGAGCAGACCGAATCCCAGATGGGAGAAAGCCTAGAATCCGAAATGAGCAGCGAAAAGTCTTCCGGAACATCCGAAATGGGCACGGCAAATGAGGAGTCCTCGGCGGGAGAGCCGATGACGCTTTAGCTTTTAGAGCAAGGAGATCTTGTTTATGAAGACGCTTATAACTTACTACTCTTTTTCAGGTAATACCGATAAAGTCGCGAATATATTCGCCGACATATTGAGGAAGAAGGGCGATGTCGTCCTGCAGAGGCTTAAGCCCGCTAATGAGATCCAAAAATTTGCCCTCCAGTGCAAAGCGGCATTTATGGGCGAGAGGGCAGCGCTGGAAGGCGACCCGCAGTTCGATCTCGGGCAATATGACCTGCTCCTGATAGGTTCGCCTGTATGGGCATTCGCTCCTACACCATCGATAAATACGTATCTCGATAAATTATCCGGTTTAAGCGGTAAGAGAGTTATAATCCTTTTGACTTCAGGAAGCGGCACAGGTGTTAGCAGGTGTTTTAAGAATATACGAAAAGTCCTGGAGGGTAAGGGCGCGGCAAAAGTGGACGAAGTGAATATACCGGACAGAAAGCAGAA